>CADCOO010000015.1 GCA_902803085.1 uncultured Planctomycetota bacterium | reverse complement strand
GGACTGGCGAAAGGTGGATTCGTGGGCGCGACGACCGATTCCAATCCACTGTTGGGGAACGATTCGTTCTGGGTAATCGGGGCGGGCGCGCCAAAGAGATCGGCGTCGGTTCCAGCGGGGAAATTGGGCGCGATAGGAGCGGGCGCCTCTTGATTCGGGAGCGATTCGCCGAAATTACGATCGTAGAGGTCGAAATCGGGTACGCTCGGCGCGGTAACGACGGGCGCGGGCTCAGCGGGCGCGTTAGCGGGTTCGGTAGACACGCCGGTAAAGCTGGAATCGTCCGGGGCGGCTGGAACGTTTTGAGGAGAGCTCTGCGGGGCAGCCTCGGCGCCGGAATGTCCGCCGATGCGCACGCGCGGACGATCGGAGGGCGCGGAATCGTACCGTCCGTAATCGTTCGAGCGCTCGTTGCGATCCGGCTCGAAGGCGAGCTCGTTCGGATCGGTCGGCGTTTCATAACGCGCGGCGTGAGGCGCGTATTCGCCGTATCTCGCGGGCGCGACCCCTATGTTGGCAAGTTGCGCGCGCACGGGCGCGAACGCTTCCGGAAACGATTCCCACGCGTCGTCCGGCACGAAGGTCAACGCGCCCACCGTAGCCAAAGCGCAGGTCGATAACCAAGCGACTCCTTTCAAAAAGCCCATCGCAACTCCGTCCTCCTGACGCGTCGTCTCGTTCCAGACGACGTTTCGTTTAATCCATTTCGTAGCGCAAACGAGGTCGTCCTAACCGCGCTTGCGTCGTTTACAACTAACGCGACGCCAATACGACGTCGGCGCAATAGTAGCAAAATGTCGCCGAGTCTCCTAGAGCAATTTCGGCGCGCCAGCAAAATTTTTACCATTTTCTTTTTCAACGAAACCTACCCATTTCTCCGCAGTTCACAAAACCTCCGCAATATCGCTGCTTTCACATTTGTCGAGTCGCCCCTTGTCATGCTCTACCGATAGATATAATGACGTTTCCACGCGACGACCGGAGTCGCGCCAGTAAGGAAACGGTTTACCCGGAGACGGCGTTCATGTCGGCTGAAGAACAAATTGAAGGAAAAGAAAAAAGGGCGGAAATCGATCGTTATCTGGTTGAGAAAAGCCTCCCTCTCGGGCTATGGCGGTTCGCGCTACCCTATATGCTCGCGTTCATGCTGCAAGCGCTCTACGGCGCGGTCGATCTTTTTATCGTCGGACGCTTCTGCGACGAGGCGGCGATCGCGGCGGTCTCAACGGGCGCGCAACTGCTGCAGGCGGTAACGGGTCTCATCCTGGGGCTATCGGCAGGCGGCACGGCGCTGATCGCGTACAACGTCGGCGCGAAGGATTCGGAGGGCGCGGCGAACGCGGTCGGCACGACGGCGACGCTCTTTGCGCTCGTCGCGTTGGCAATTACGCCGTTCTTTGCCTGCGCGACGGATCGATTCGTCGAGCTCATGCAGACGCCGGTCGAAGCGGTAGACTACGCGCGGCAATACGTCTTCATTATTGCGTGCGGGATTCCGTTCATCGTCGGGTACAATATTATCGGAGCGATCTATCGCGGTTTTGGCGACTCGACGACGCCGACGGTATTTGTAGCGATCGCCTGCGTTTTAAACATAATCGGCGACTACTTGCTCGTCGCAAAGCTAGGGCGGGGACCGGAAGGGGCGGCGTTGGCGACGATCGCGTCGCAGGGAACAAGTTTTGCGCTCGCGCTCTGTTATATGCGCGTTAAGCGATTCGCGTTCGCCTTCCACCGTCGGCATTTTAAAATGCAACGACGTTCGATCGCCAAGATTCTCGCAGTGGGAACGCCAATCGCGTTACAAGACGCGCTAACGGGCTTCTCCTTTCTCGTAATTATTGCGATAGTGAATATGATGGGAGTTATGCCGGCGGCGGGAATGGGGGTCGCGCAGCGCGTAATAGGTTTTTTACTCCTTCCGCCGATAGCGTTTTCGATCGCGGTCGTAACGGCGTCGGCGCAGAATTTCGGCGCCGGCAAGGATCGACGCGCGTTCATGGCGTTCGTTTACGGCGCGCTCTTTTCGCTGGGGTTTGGCGTCTGCTTCTGGACGCTTGGCCAGTTGATTCCGACGGAATTGTCGCGCGTCTTTACCGAACTGGAGCCCGTTGCGGCGCACAGCGCGCTCTATCTTCGCTCCTTTACGATCGACTGCCTCTGCGTCGCGTTTATCTTTAATTGCAACGGTTACTTCTGCGGATGCGGGAAGTCCTTAGTCGTTCTCGTTCATAGCGGAATCGCGGCGCTCGCCGTGCGCATTCCGCTATCGTATATCCTCAGTCGGGGCGAGGACGCGACGCTCTATAACGTCGGGTTCGCCGCGCCGATCGCTTCGATCGTGTCGATCGTAATCTGCGTCGGGTATTTCCTGTACTTGTGGAAGCGCGGGAAGGTTGATTTTATCGACCGCGAAGAGGCGCCGATACTGCCAAGATAGAAATCGCGTTTCTTTGACGGCGCTCTATCGAAGACGTTCAGCAGTAAGTCCTTCTATCTTCGGAAGGAGACAAGCCGCCTCGGCGCGCGCCAGAGCAACGTCCATTTGTTCGAGACAGGTTCGTTTTCCGCAGGAATATCCGAGATTTCAAAGGTTAATCGTACACGAGCTCCGGACGCGTTGCGCGACGTTTCCTGGAGCTTAACGGGGAAAATGCAAGCCGGCGCGCCGTCGTCGCGTTGGAGCGCGAGCGCAAAGTCGGCGCGATCGAGCCAGGCGCGGTGGGAGTCGAACGCGTCGTAAGGTTCGGCGTAACGAAAGGAGAAATCGAGAGAAACGCGTCGTTCGTCTTGCGCCGTCAGTTTTGCGCCGGAATAACTCAATTCGCCGACGCGATACGACTTGGTCTTGGGTTCGAGATCGCCGTTCTCTATTGGAATAGCGATCGGACGAAGATCGCACCCGACGAGGGCTTCAAATCCAACCTCCTCCGACGTCTCTTGCCGTTCGTCGTCTCCCCTAGCCTCGTGCAACGTCGCCTCGATCTCGATCGTTCGCTCGGCAATCCCAGGCTGAATCTCCGGCGCGGCGTACGGCGAAGTCGGAATCCAGCGCGTCGACGTCTCGGGAAGCGCGAGCGCGTACCGAGAAAAATCGGGAACAAGGTAAATAACGCGAACGCGTTCAGGGATCGTTACTTTCGCCACGACCCGTCGACGCCCGTCGGCGCCCGGCCCGCTAACGTCGACGCTCGAAAAGACGAATCCGCTCGTTTGCTCTTCAACGACGCGCTCGTAATAGCGTTCTTCGGCGTCGAGAAAGGCGTCGCGCGCGGTCGTGGAAATTTCGCCGTTCGTAAGGAACGCGCGCTCGCAACTTACCGGCTCGAATTCGGCGCTTCGACGCGTCAGTTCGTCTTTTGCGCGTTCGCGTTTCTCAGACAAAGGGGAATCGCAACGCCACAAGACGTCGAAGAAGTCCTCCTCCAACGCGTCGCGACGACTCCAGGCGGCGAGCGCCGCCTGAAGGTCCGACGCGTCGCCGTCGTCTTCCGCGTCGTATCCCACGCCAACGCCGACGTTCAGCGCAAAGACGAGCGTCAATGCAAATAAAAATGAAAAAGCGGCTCGCGCGCAACGCAACGTCATTTCAGTCCGCTCTCCAACTCGATCGCATTTTCCGCGCCGACGATCTCAACAAAAGCGTCCCGAGTCGACTTATGGCACGATAGGAGAATAATCTGCCTCTGTTCCGTCGCCATTTCCGCAAGGACTTCCAAAATGCGCCGCGCGCGCGTCTCGTCGCTATTGACGAGCACGTCGTCCATAAGAACAGGGAGCGGCTCGGAATGTTCGTCGTATTCCGCAATGAGCGCCAAGCGCAACGCGAGAAAAAGTTGTTCGCGCGTGCCGACGCTGAGTTGGGTAGGCTTTTTCGTCGCGCCGGTACTCTCGTGAACGACGTACTCCTCCGAGTCCTTATTGTTCTGCAAATCGTTGGGAACGATCGAAAAATAGCGTCCGTTGGAAATAAGTTTTAGAATACCGGAAGCGCGTTCCAAGAGTCCCGGAATCTTTTCCTTTTTGAATTTATCCAACGAACGCTCAATGATATTCGACGCAATCTGCAGAGGCGCGTATTCGTCGACGTAGTCGCGCAATTGACGCAGAATCTCCTGCCGACGCTCAAGCGTTTTCGTCGTTCCCTCCTGACGTTCGAGCGCTTCAATTTCGTTCTTAAGTTCGCCAAGACGTTGGTTGAGCTGTTCGACGCGTAGGGAAATATCCTTATCGCGCGCTTCCGCTTCTTCACATTTTCGTTGAAGCTCATAAGGATCGTACTTATTTAAGTCGGCGAGGAAGGCGTCGGCGCGCGCCGTTCCCAATTTCTCATGGAGGCTCGCTTCCAATAGCGCTTGCTTCGCAATTAATTCTTTTCTGAATTGCCGATACGCTTTAGCGTACTCCAAAAAGCGACCGAAGGATTCGACGTCGAGGCCTGATCGTTCGCGAATCGCAGTCGCGCGTTCGAACGCCAAGTCGCGAGCGGCAGACTTCGTCGCCAGCTCCTTCCTTCGCTTAGCAAGATCTTTCTCAATAGCGTGATACTTCGTCTCATCATTACGCGCTTCCGTACGCGCGTTCTCAAGACGCTGAACGTCGATATGCGGGGAGCGGGAATCGCCGAACGCAACGGTTGCAAGTTCCGTGACGTTGGCGCTAAACGTTTTGACAAACTGAAAGTCGGAGTCATAGGCGGCACGCTTGGCGTCGTATGCGTTCATTGCATTTTGCCAATCGCGGAGCCGACGTACGGCGTCGCATAACGCGGTCCAATCGCGCGAGGACGAATCGAAAAGTGTCAGACCGCGTTCGGCGCAGAAGGACGCGCTCTTCGCCGCGAGTTCGTCGAGTTTCGCCTTATGCTTTTCGCTCTTACGTTCATAAGCGACGACGTTCGCTTCCAGTTCGTCGACCGATTCTGAAAGATTATTGAGCGCGCCGCACAATTTCTCATAGCGTTTCACGCGCGAAACGGCTTCTTTCCCAACTGCGCAAATTGCGCGCGCCATTACGTTAAGAATTTTGACGCGTTGCGCAAAGGTCGAGCTTATTTGATAATCGGAGTCGAGCTCAACGACTTCGCTATCGATCTCAACCCAACCGTCAAAGACCCTCGCGGCGTCGACAAACGCGCGTTCGCAACGCGTAAACTTCTCGACGAGCGACGCGCCGATCGTTTCGTTTTCCGCGTGAAGAGCGCGCCAATCTTCCCAACGCTGAAGCCACGCGACGCTCTCGGTTCGCGACCAACGCGCGCAACAAGCAAATCCAAATCGTTCCCATAACGCCGCGGCTTCGGCGTCTAACTGAGCAATTTGCGCGTCGAGATCCTCGAGTTGCCGGAGCTTCTTGTCGCGCTTCCTGAGCCGATCCTTCAGCGTCGCGTCAATCGTCTCTGATTCGCCGAGCGCATAGTTGAGCTCGAATAGACGATCGCTTACGCTATCCGTCGCTTCTTCTTCAACACGAAAGCGTTGCGCTAGTTCGAAACGTTCGTCGACGGGCGTCTCGGCGCGTTCCGTCCAGTCGTTTTTCACTTTCTCCCAAAGCGCGTCTCGTCGATTACGCCGCGATTGCAACTCTTCGACCGCGCGATCATATTCGTTCTTATCGAATCGAGTCGCGTTATTCGCCTCGTCGATATCCGAGTCAAGCGACAAGAGTTCTGACGCAAGAAGCGCACGTTGTTGCTCAAGCGTTTCCGTCTCTTCCGCAATTCGTTCGTATTCAATGGGTTTAATCGGTTTGCTGAGTTCGGAGACGACGTCGCCGTAAGATTCGTCGCCGTCGTTAGCTTGACGGAGAAGCTGGCGGGCAAGATTTTCTTCTTCGGCTTGCGCGTTCTCTAAAACGGCGAGCTCCTGAACGAGCTGCTCAAAATCTGAGACGACGCTCTTGATATACGACGCCGCCTCTTGAACGTCCTCGCCGGATTCATCAAGCGCCCTACCTTCAAACTCCGCGTCAAACTCGGCGCGTTTCTTCTGGTAGCTCGCTCTCTTTTCCTCGAATTTCGCCGTTTCTTCCTCGATCAGTACGCGACTGTCGTTAAGCGCTTTTATCGCGCGCTCTTCCTTCCTTTGGTACTCTTGACATTCGTCTAATATGTTTTCTAAAAGGAGATTGCGATGATATTGAATCGCGGAAGCGCGTTCTTCCTCCGTCGCGTCGAGTCGAAGCGCGCCAAGCTCGGCGAGCTTCCGAATAAGATCTTTTTTCTCTTCCTGAAGCGCCTTCTGACGGTTCTCCAAACCATCATTTTTCTCTTCAAAAGACGTCTGCGCTCCGGTCAGTTCCTTAATCACGCCTTCATATTCGAGGATCTTTTTCGCCGCGTCGAGGTCAATTTGTCCGAGTTCTTCTTCACTTTGTTCAATCTCAGCCGCGAGTTCGGCAATCTCGGAATTAATCGTCGCAACCTTCTGTTTCGCCTCGCGATACTCTTCTTCTTCCTCTTCCGTCAGACGGGATGCGAGCGACGCGTACTCGTCAGAAGAGTCGCATTGCGCTTGGAACTCAGAAAGCGCCCTTTGATAGTTGTCGAAATCGCCGTGCGCGTTCAGCGCCCTACGCCAATACGCCGCGACGCTTCGCGCCTCCTCCTGCGCCTCTGTTTCCGCCGAGAGACGACGCGTCAAATCGTCTCGCTCGTCAAGTTTCAATTTGTAACGACCCGTTGAATTCGAATGATCGTCTTCTTTCTTTTTAAGATCGTTGAGCTCGCCGATACAATTATTGATAGGTTTTTTGGCATTAGCGCCCGACTTAAATAGCGCTCCGGCGCGTTCCTGAAGATCGTTGCGCGCGCGCTCCAGCAATTCCGAATCGCCGGCCGCCATACTGTAGAGCAGTCGCGATAATTCACGCTGAACGAGGAGGTTCGCGCCCTGTGAGAGTTCCGCGTAAGAGAAACCAAAGTAGTTCGTATAAAAATCGCGATCGGAACAGCTCAAAACGCGTTCCAACGCGCTCGGCTCCATTTCATGCCCGGCAAGCGTGAATTCCGAACGCTCGCACGCCTTCTTATTAAGATTCCAACGACGCGCAATTCGTCCAAGTCGACGGTCGGCTAGTTGGAAAGCGAGCGCGCCGTATGCGACGTCTTCTTTCGACGCAAAAGGCGCGTCCGATTCGCCGCTCTTTTTTCGACTCTCAAAGAGAATATTCCGTATAAAGCTCAGAAGCGTCGATTTACCCGCTTCATTTTCGCCGTGCACCAGTAAAAAATTTCTGTCGGCAAAAGTGAGTTCGAGATTCTTCTTTTCGCCGTAAACACCTAACGTTACTTTATCTATACGCATTTATTAATTCCCAATCGGCGTCGTGATTCCGCCGTTAAGCGCTATCAAGACAGCGCGTTCGCGATTATGTCCAATGCTTGTCTATACCAGCGACTCAACTGCTCCGGCGCGTCGACGTCAAGTCCAAGCTCGTCCGGATCGTCGTCGCCTCGGAGCGCCGATTTGTAGCTCGACAGTTTCTTACGCAGATCGTCAATCGGAGTCTTAACGTCAAACCCTTGCTTGATCGTCGATTCCGCGTCTTCCTTAATTTCGCGCAAGACCCCGTTCTCCCAGAAATCTTCCGGAATCGGCGGCCTCAGATCGCCAAGTTGATACTGCTCCACCCACAGCCGACCGCCCAAGTCCAACGTAGTCCCGCTGAGTTCCGATTCAAACTGATTCTCCTCGCGCCACTTGCGCAGCATCGAATACAAAGGAGTGCGCCCGGAAAAGACGACGCGCGCCGCGACGTAGCGACCCTCGGCGCCGTCGACGGCTTCTTCGATTTTATCGTGAAATACTTTTTTAAGTTGTTCTTCGTCGTCGATCTCCGACGCGTCGATCTCAACGCGTTTCCATCGAAAAGCGTCGACGCAAATGAATTCAGGTTCGCACGCCAGCTTGCCGTCTTCGACCGTTACGAGATAAAAACCTTTCGGCTCCGCCTCGTTAATGTGACGCGCCTGCAACGAACCGCTATAGCCGATCCAGCGACCGCCCTTGTACAAGACGACGGCTTGCTTATGCTGATGACCTAGCGCCCAGTAATCGTAATTCTTACTCAAAAGCGTTTCCACGCTCGTCGGCGCGTAATCCGTCGCGGAATCGCCGCCAAGTCCGGTGTGCAGAACGCCGATATTGAACCGACCTTCCTCTCGATCGGGATACTTCGCGGCAAGGTCGACTTTACACTTCCAATCGGAATAGCCTTGACCGGTCAAGGTAATCCGTTCGTCGAAGGCTTTGGCGTCGAGGTCGGGACAATCCTCGGGAAAGTGAATTCGTTCCGGCGCGCTATCAGAAAAGACCTTGACGTTTTTAGGGAGACCGAGATTACGGAGAATCGGATTCTTCTTATCGTGATTCCCATAGAGCATAAAAACGGGGATCGACGCTTCCGCGAGACGATCAAACTGCTTCGCCGTCCATATGCCAGTCCCGACGTCGTCCCATTTCCCGTCGAAAATATCGCCCGCGATCACTACGAACGCAACCTGACGTTTAATCGCTTCCGTAACGAGCGCGGCGAACGCGTCGCGCGTCGCGTTGCGCACCTTCTGCGCAACCTCGTCGTCTTTTGAGGTTAGTCCCTTGAGAGGCGAATCAATATGCAAATCCGCCGCGTGAATAAACTGCAACGCCATAAACGTTCCCCTATAATTTCTAAAAGGTTCGCGCGTCTCTCTTGACGCTTGTAGTTATTATACTCGTTTTAAAGAATAAATCAATAGGTTAGAAATCAATAGCGCCGCGTTTGTGAGCGAAAACGGGATAGAAAATGGCCGAATCGCGCGCACGCAACGATCCGGCCGTCTTACCAGGGAGTTGCCCAGAGCTATTTCGCGCCGCCAAAGGACTCCTCGTCCGAAGGGAACGCGCCGGATTTTACGTCCGCAACGTACTCGCGCAACCCTTCGTCGATTATCTTATGCAGATCACGATAGACGCGCGCGTGCTTCGGCGTCTGCTCCGATCCGTGGTCCGTGAAGTTGAAAAGATCGTGAAAGACGAGAATCTGACCGTCGCACCCGACTCCGGCGCCGATTCCGATCGTCGGAATGGCAAGCTTCGCTGTGACGGCGGCCGCGTAATCGCTCTGAACGCACTCGATCACCGTCGCGAACGCGCCCGCCTCCTGAACCGCGAGCGCGTCCTCCGTGAGACGCTCGAGATCGCGCTGGACGCGATAGCCGCCCAGCGCCTTGACGCTCTGCGGCGCAAGACCGACGTGCCCCAAGACGGGAATTCCTGCCTCGACTACTGCGCGAATCGTCGACGCCCGCGACGCCCCGCCCTCGATTTTGACGCCCGTCGCGTCCGTCTCCTTTAGAACGCGCGCGCACGCGCGAACCGCCTCGTCAGGACCGAGCTGGCAGTACGGAAAGGGAACGTCGGCGATTACGACCGCGCGACTCGCCGCGCGCGCTACGATCTCCGTGTGATAAATCGTCTGTTCCAGAGTTACGCCTAGCGTCGTCGGACGACCTTGCACGACCGTTCCCACGCTGTCCCCGACAAGAATGAGATCGACGCCCGCCGCGTCCGCGAGACGCGCCGACGGGTAGTCGTACGCCGTAACCACGGCGATCTTCTCGCCCGAGTCCTTCATTTTCGTAATCTTCGTCGCCGAAAGCGCGCCTGATTTATTCGCCATACGCTACTCCTTATAGTCAATCCGTCGAGCGACGCCGACGCACCCGCGCGCCGCGTTCCGCGCTCTCCATTATACGACGAAGCAGTAGGGAAAGAAAGGGGGAAAAGATCAATTCCGCGATTTTCTCGGCTCAATCTTCGTCGTCGACGCGTGGAAGGGAAACGAGCTCTTCGAGATAATCGGAGTCGTAACGATCCGAGTTAATCTGCGGCTGAACGTATTGAAAGCGGCTCGCCGTTACGTCCGCGTCGTTGCGCGTTACGTTTGAGTACGTTACCGAAAAGAGTTGCGTCTTGCTGCGTTTGGAATCCTCGGCGCTGTAGTAGACGATCTTGTGCGGAAACGCCCAATCTTCATTGCAGTAGATTTCAACCGACGCGGGAATGTTCTCTTTGATCGGGTCGCTCAGTTCAGACATGCCGACGTTGAATCTCACGCGCCGCCAGAAGACCTCCTTCGCCTCGCCGTGCAACTTGAGGAATCGCGCGCCGCGGTTCGTCGTTACGATTTCGGGCTCCGGTTGGAAGTCGTAGTTCGCTCCAAGGCGTTTGAGAACGCCGGCGATCCCCCCCAAGCCCGGCATGCCGCTCATACCGCAAGAATGCGTTACGCCGTTCGCGTTGAGCGCGCGCGTTTCCGCCTCGTCAAGCTGGACGAGGGAATTCTCCAACTCTTCGATACTGAGCTGGAGGAGCGATCTCGAGCCGTTTAACGAGACAAATCGCCACCACGTTCGACGGTCGGCGTCGCAAACGATCTCAAAGAGATCGCCGCGCTCGGCGTCGGACTCGGAGGCGGCGCTCTCAGACTTCTTGCCGCGTTCCTCCGCCGACTCGTCGGGGTCAAGGGTCGCTCGAACCAGAAAGCGATTCGATTCAAGGGGCGGAATCGACGACGCGCCGCGTCCTCGTTTAATCGACAGCTCCTCGTATCGACCGCTTCCGCGGCGCTTCTCGCCGAAAAAATACGACTCGTACTCGAAGTCCGCCGACAGGGAGTGGAGCGCTTCAAGATTTTTTATCGCCTTATCGATAACGCGATCGGACCATGTCGAAACATTATCCTGAAATAGCGACGTCGCGTCCCCCGCTAATAGATCGGAATCGTCCTTCTGCGCGACGCGCTCGGAATACGTGCGCGCCTGAAACGCCAGGAAGCCCGTGAGAATTAGCGCTATAGCGCCCAGAAGACGCTTCGTCCCGTCCGTCATATCGGTCTCCTACCAATAAACGCTGTGCTAGTCCGTTCAACGGCGACCGTCGCCGCGCGAACACTCTAACGTCTGCGCTTAAATTCGTCAAGATCGATAGATTCGGCGCGCCCTTATAATTGGCTTTCGCGACGTCTTGAACACGACCCTAGTATTCCCTACGCCCTTTGCGACCCCTTTAATTCGCGCTCTCTATACCACCGGTTTAACGCGCGACGCCAAGAGCAAGAAAAAGGAAAAGGTCCAACAAAATCGTTAATGGGTCGCCGTTCGCGGTCGAAACTCAAGTTAGACGTCTGTATACGCGGCGTCGACGTTGCGATAATTCGCAATTTAACGCTCTGAATCGTCGGGCGCGTTTTACCGAACGCGAGCCGACTTTCTGCGCGTTACTTCGCTTATTTTTCGTTCGTCGCGCGCGACGCCGACTATACTAGGACGGAGACGCGCTCAAACTCGCCGCCCGGCGCGACGAGCGCGCCGCATTGTGGATAAAAATACGCTCGAGCGAACCTTCGGGCCGCTTGAGTTTACGAGTTATTAGTTAGTCGATTTCGTTGATTTTTGCGTCAGCTCGTCGTCGACCGGTCGTCCGGCGTCGCGAGACGCCGGAGTTGTGCAAGGGGCGAGTCCCCTTGACGCCGCGCGCTATTAAATCTACGACCTTGACGCCTCAAAAGGGAGAGATCATCAGATGCGTAATAAAGCGCTATTACTTGCTCTTACTTTAGTCGTCGCTTGCGGCGCGGGTCCCGCTCGTTTGAATCCCGCCGCTCCGGCAGGTCTTCGCGGCGCGGCGCAGAATGCGGTCGCGCAAGTCGCCTTCAAGGGCTCCGACGGCATGAAGATTCAGTGGGACACGGTACAGATCGGAATGTTCGACTCCGCCCCGATCGAAGTCAACGAAGTTCGACCCGTCTTCCAGAATTTCCAGGTCGCCCGTAGCTATCGTCTCAAGCTCACCGATATTCCGAATCGCGACGGGCTCACCCTCTATCCGACCCTAACGATCAACGCCGTTTCATCCCGCACGCTCGCGTACCTCGATCACAACGCCATTCCCGTGCGATTCTCCGAAGCCGACTTCGATCAAGTTCAAAACGGCAACTTCGTTACCAAAGTCATCTTCCTACCTTCGCCGCAGTTCCAGAATCTCGCGCTCGCCGGCGGCGTCGACACGATCGTCAATACGCAGCTGCCCGCTGGCGCCGACCCCATCGTCGAAGCCCAGAATCGCGGCGCTATTCTCGCCGTTATTCAAATTGGTAACAAGGACCTGTCCGTAGAAGGCAGCTCCTACCTGTCGAACGATCCGTCCGGCATTCCGGGCGCCCAGTTCCCGATCATCGGCGTCAACGCTCAATCCTGGGGCATTCCCGCGCCGCAAAGCCCGACGAACGCGACCGAGCTGCCGACCGTGCCCGCCCCGGAACCGGAACCCTTCGTACTGCCGATGCGTCCGATTCCGTCCACGAGCGCGCCGGAAGTCGAGCCCAACTGGACTAATCACTAGTCGTTCCGCGTCCCGCGTCGTATCGCTCGCGGGCGCGTATTAGAACTGTCGCGTCGCGTTTCCTATTGCGAACGCTGCGCGTACGACGTCGCGAGTCGTTTAATCCAGAGAAGACGCGCGTTCGGCGTTAGGTCGCGCGCGTCCGCTTCGGGAGCTTTCAAACGGCTCGCTCTTTTGCGTCCAGTCGGACTTGACTTAAGGAATAGCGCAATGCAATGCGATCATTGCTTACACGGCAAACTTAACCTAAAGACGTCGCGCATTATTCTCGCGATCGTCGCGTTCGCGATCGTCGCGCCCTCGCTGTACGCGCAAAACGCAGCAACGAGTACGAGGAGCTTTCCGCCGGGAAGGAGAGGCGCGATTTATCCCGCCAATCCGGGGCTCACGCCGCTCCGCAATCCGTCGTTGCCGACGGGGCAAGTCGGGGCGTTAAGAACGCTCGCGAAGCCCGACGTCGTTATGCAGCCGATTCAGTGGAAACTGCCGGAAGGCGTCGTCGCGCTCGTCGCGCAGCAGGGCAAATTTGCTCAGGCGCCGGACAATCTGTTTTCGATTCAAGTCGGTTCCGTCTATCGGTTTAAAATTGAGGGAATTGCGACCTATCCGGGTCAAGCGCTCTATCCGACGCTCGAACTAATCGATCGTCTCCATCCGCCGCAAGGCAAAGAGTGGGATTTCCCGATCGAAATTGAAGTTCCGCTCCACGACCTTGCGCTCGCGCTCCGAGGCGCGTACGTTACGCGAATTATCTACGTCGAGAATCCGCAGAACGCGCTCAGCGTCGACGCCAGCGAATCGAACGAGAACCTCGTCTTCGACGTTCCGCTTGGACTCGATCCGATTACGGCGGCTCAGACGCGCGGACGCGCGCTCGCTATCCTGCGAATCGGCGGACGCGAGCCGCAAACGGATCCGAACGCGACCGATCCATTTTTCTTCGGACTGCCCCGCGTCGATTTCAAACCGCAAATCGCGACCCCAGAAGACGTCGCGACGGTCGGAGCGCAAGAGGGCTGGACCCCCGCGCCTACGGCGGACCAAACGGCGACGGTTAATAATTGACCGTTTGATTCTCTACGAACCTTTTCGTTAAACGAAGGGATCTCCGCGTCCCTTCGTTTAATCTTTTTATTATCGCAAGTTATACGTTGTAATCTCATGGCGATCATTCCGACTAACGTTGAACTACGGGAAGCGGCGCGTCTATCGCGCGAGGTCTTTAGAATCGTCTTGGCAAGTCAGTCGCCGCGTCGACGTCGGCTTCTTGCCGACGTCGGGTTCCAATTTGACGTCGTGCCGGCTCGCGACGGCGCGGAGCAAGAGGAGAACGGGGTCGCGCTCGATCCGTCGACGCTCGCGTTTGATTTCGCGCGCAAAAAGGCGCTCGACGTCGTCGAGCAGTTGCGGACGCAAGGCGCGACGGCGCAAGATCGCACGATTCTCGTTCTCGCGTGCGATTCCGTCGCCGAATGTCAAGGTCAGACGTTGGGCAAGCCGATCGACCGCCTCGACGCCGAACGAATGCTGCGCATGCTCAGCGGCTCGATTCACTACGTTCGCACCGGCGTTACGATTATTCCGCTCGAACCGAATGGTTCGCAACGACTTCAAACGGTCGCTTTTGTCGAAACCTCCACCCTTGAGATGGAGCGGCTCTCGGAAGAACGCCTAACGGGTTATCTCGATTCCGAGCTATGGGCGGGGAAAGCGGGCGCGTTCGGGTATCAGGACGGGAACGACTGGCTCAGATTGCTCGGCGGTTCGGAGTCGAACGTCGTCGGTCTCCCCCTCGAGTCGGTCGCGCGCGTAATTGTGCGATACGGTCGCGAGCTAACGAACGCATAAATTTCATACTGGAGAATATCTTATGGCTAATTCGAAATCTATCAATCGTCGACAATTCCTCTCCGCGCTCGAAGCGATCGGCGCAATGGCGGCGTTCAGCGGCGTTAATTGGCGAGCGCTCGCAAACGAGACCGCCGCGACCAGCGCGCCGAAAAAGGTCGACGCGCTCGAAAAAGAACCGGTTATTACCATCGCCCACTGCTGCGATCCCCAGCTTGGATTCGGACCGATCGACGACCCGGAAGAGGCGTATCAGGCCGATCTGGAAAAACTCCGCAAGGAGATTGTCAATCTCAATAAGGTCAAACCGGACCTCGTCTTCTTTGCGGGCGACATGACGAACCGCGTTAAGGAGATCGAGCGCGACTGGCCCGACGTCCTACCGACGATCGACGCGCCCATAATCGTCGCGCCGGGCAATCACGACGTCGTCGAGCCTGTTACGAGCGAGAAGGTCGAAGCGTTCTGCAAGGTCTTTAAGAAGGAGTACGATTCGACGATCGTTAAGGGCTGGAAGATCATAACGATCAACTCGCAATACTGCCGCGAGAACGACAAGGGCGAGACGGTCGATCTCTACGACGCGCAGGTCAAGTGGTTTGCGCGCGAGCTCGAAGACGCGCAGGAGAAGAAG
>CADCOO010000014.1 GCA_902803085.1 uncultured Planctomycetota bacterium | reverse complement strand
GGCGAGTTTTCGATAACGCGGAGTTTCAGAGTGGATTTAAAGGCGCGTTCTCCGATTAGTTCGACTGTTTCGGGTATTCTGAGACTGGCGAGCGCGGAGCATTTTAAGAACGCGTATTTGCCAATGGCGCGCAAACCTCCCGGTAGTCGCACGTGCCGTAGCGAGCGAGCGCCTAGAAAGGCGCACTCGTCGATCGTTTCGGTTCCGATTGGGACGTAATACTCTTTATCGCTCTTGCCGGATGGATAGCATACGAGTCTGCCGTCGTTTGCAAAGAGGACGCCGTCGACCGATCGATAGACGGGATTGTCGTCGTCGACTTCGAATTCGATGAGAGAACGGCAGTTGCCGAAGACGCTCACGCCGAGCTTCGTCGTATTGCGGGAGATCCTGACCTTGCCGGGTAGTCCTCCGAGGAGTCGGCATTGCGAAAAGGCGTAGTCGCCGATAGAGACGACGCTTTCGGGAATCTCGAGAATTGAGAGTTTCGTGCAGAGTTGAAACGCGCTCTGTTCGATCGATTCAAGCCCTTGCGGCAGGATAACGGCGGATAGACGACGGCATTTTTTAAAAGCTTTCTCTGGAATGACGCGCACGCCGCGTGGAATAGTAATTGCGGTAAAACTGCGCGAGCTACAATTCTCAAAGCATGATTTGCCGAGTTCGCAGAGGGATGCTGGGAGGTCGAGCGAGAAGAGGGAAACGCAGTTTTTGAACGCGCCGTCGCCAATTGCGACTAGCGACTTCGGCAGAGAGACCGTCTCCAGCGCCCCGCACTCGAAAAAGAGCCCCTTGGGTAATCGAGTTATCGAAGGTGGAATCGCTATCTTACGCAACGCGTTGCACTGATGAAAGACCCCCTTTTCGAGCTTCGCAACCCCGTCGGCGATCGTAATCGCGCTCAGCGAGACGCATCCGGAGAAGGCGCCGGAACAGACGGCGGTAACAGTCGACGGAATTTTAATCGCTTCCAATGCGACGCAGTCTCGGAAAGCGTCTTGACCGATAATCTGCAGTCCGCGCGTTAGCATAACGCGTCGCAACGACCGGCAGTTATTGAACGCGCTCTGATCGATCGTCTTAACGCTGGGCGGCACGTCGATTTCTTCAAGCGCCTCGCAATCTTTAAAGGCGCGAAAGCCGATCGTATGAAGCGTCGACGGGAGTTTGACCGCCCGAAGTTTGGAGCATTCTTTAAAGGCGCTACGCCCGATAGCGACGACGTTTTCCGGGATAACGACCGAGGTTATTTTCTGATTCCCCTTAAAGACGCGTTCGCCGATTGCAACGACGTTGCGCCCGTTGAATCGAGCCGGTAGAATGAGCTCTCCGGTGAAATACTCCGGGTCGAAAAGCTCTTTGCGCGCCGCGATAATAACGACTCCCTGCTTAACGAGTTTGAACGCCAGGTACGGCTTGGGGTCGGAGACAAAGGGAATATTCACGCCTCGCAACCACTCTTCAGCGGGGCTACGACGCGGCGCGACGGGCGAGAAATTCGGCGCCTGTTCGCTTGTCGGGAACGCGTTGATTCCGATCTTCATTAGGGATTTCGGAAAGAGAACGGCGTGGAGCGCTTGGCAATTTTCGAAAGTGAAATCTCCGAGTTCCTCGAGGCCTTCTGGGAATTCGAGCGTTTCCAGATTGACGCACCCGCGAAAGGCGCCGGCGCCAATGCGTTCGAGCCGGGCTGAAAAAGCGATTTCACGGAGTTCGGCGCACTCGGCGAACGCGCCGTCGCCGATTTCTTCGATCGAGTCGGGAAGCACGACGGTCGTTAACGTTTTGCGTTCGGCGAAGGCGTTGGGAGCTATTCCAACGACGGGGCGCCCCTTATACTTGCTGGGAATGACAACGAGACTCGGCAGATTCGTCGACGACGTTTGGACGACGGCGCCGCGTTCGGTTTCGGCAAAGGTGAGATATTGCAAATAATCGTCTTCCATGGAATCGACCTTTCGGTAGGTATGAGGAACGCGCGGCGCGTTGGTGGGAGTAACGCAACGCGCGGGATTAGGGCGTAACTTTCTTTTGGGCGAAGAGCGCGGCGACGCGAACCGCTTCGACGAGGCTCTTCGTTTTGGCGACGCCGCGCCCGGCAATATTGAACGCCGTGCCGTGCGCGACGCTCGTGCGAATAATCGGCAGTCCGAGCGCGACGTTTACCGCCGCGAACATATCCATCATTTTAACGGCGATATGTCCTTGGTCGTGGTAAATAGCGACGATACCGTCGTACAGCCCGTTCTTCGCGTCGAGAAAGAGCGTGTCGGACGGATAGGGACCCGCGACGTCGACTCCCTCCGCTTGCGCGGCTGCGACGGCGGGCGCAATGATTTCGATCTCCTCGCGACCAAAGAGTCCGCCGTCCCCGGCGTGGCAGTTCAGAGCGCAGACGCCCAAACGAGACGCGCGATCGAGAATCGTCGTCATGAACTTTCTCAACAGCCGGATCTTTTCGAGAACCTTAGCGGTCGTAACTTCCTCGAGCGCGTTTCGCATCGACGTATGCAACGTTACGTGCGCGACCCCGAGTCCCGTCGGCGACGCGAGCGCCTCGCACGGACCTAAATAGAGCGCCATGCCGAACGCGTCGACTCCGCAACGACTCGCGAGAATCTCCGTATGACCCGGATAATTATGACCTGCCAAATGCAACGCTTCCTTATGCAACGGCGCCGTTACGATCGCGTCGACTCTACCGTCGAGCGCCGCCGTTATCGCGCAGTTCAACGCGCGAAACGCCGCGTCGCCGCCCGCCGCCGAAATCTCGCCAATTTTAACCGAGGCGACGCTCGGCGCGCAACATGCGACGACCGGAATCGCCTTGGCGTTGCCGAATGCGTCGTAGTCGTCCGCGAAACAGGGGTAGGCATGAGCGGCGAAGTCGTCGGCAGGATTGACTTCACTGACGACGACTACGTCCGCGTCGATCCCGCGAATTTTAAGCGCCGCGCGCATAACGTCTGGATCGCCGAAGACGACGGGGCGCGTCTCCGGCAGGGGAAACGCCGAGGCGTCGGCGTGCCG
>CADCOO010000013.1 GCA_902803085.1 uncultured Planctomycetota bacterium | reverse complement strand
TACTTCTCTTTCGTCCAGATGACCGCGTCTTTATTGGCGCAGAGTTCTTTGTCGTCGTTGAAATACCAGACTCCTTCCGGGAAGTCGGCTTTTTCAAGATTTTCGCCGAAGAGCGGCTCTTCTTGCGCTTCGTTGAGCAGCGCGCTGACGGCGAAGCCGCCGCCGACGAAACCTCCGCGCATGCCGCGTTGCGGTCCGTTCGGACCGGGTTGGGCGAAGCTCACGGCTGAGGTGAGAAGAAGCGCGATCATAGCGCATGTGGAATAGAATTTCATCCTTTTACCCTTTGAGTAATAGATTTATTGATTTGTTGACGTTGACGCGACGCAGTTTCTCGCGGTCGCTACGATAGATTAGTTATATGCCATTGACGAACAAAAGTCAAAGGGCGTCATGAAAGAAAGTCTAAAAAACGGCTTTTTATCAAAATTTACGACGCGACGCCGCGAAGTTTGCGCAAGAGCTCGCGAATTGGACGGAGTATGAGCGCGACGAGATAGAACGCGGCGACGACGAGCGTGATCGTCGGTCCCGTCGAGATATTGAGACAGTAGCTGATTTTTATCCCCAAAAGCGAGCCAAGCAAACAAATGACGATCGACGCGACGATCGTCGTGCTGAGACGTTTCGTAAATCGACACGCCGTCGCCGCCGGCAACGTGAGGAGCGAAACGATCAACGCCATGCCCGTTACGCGCATGAGAAGAACCACCGTTACCGACGTGAGCAGCAGTAGCAGTCTATTTTGACGCGCGACGTTGATTCCGCGGAGTTCGGCGAACTCTTCGTCGAAACATACTGCTTCCAGGCGTTTGAAGTTCAAAAGCGTAAGCGCCAGGATAACCGCGCTCAGAATCGCGGAAAACCAAACGTCCGAACGCGAGACGAGCAGAACGTCGCCGAAAAGATACGCGTTGACCGAAGCGTACCCGTTGACTTTCTCGATAAAAACGAGACCGATTCCAACTCCCAACGCCCAGAGCGCGCCTAATAAGGTTTCTTCGCGTTCGTTCGCGTTGCGGCGAATAAAATCGACGACGAGCGCCGAAAGCGCCGCGAAGAAGAGCGCCGAAGGAACCGGACGGATCAGCGCGCCCAGTTTAGCGCACAACGCCGAACCTTGCTCCTCGGAACCGCCGACGAGAAGCCGAGCAAGCGCGCCGAATCCGAGCGCGCCCGCCGTTACCGTTTGACTCAACCACAAACCGACTCCGACGCCCCCGAACGCGCTATGCGCGATCGCGCCCGTTAGGTACCCAATGCGTCGTGCGACGACAAAAGAGCCGATAACGCCAAAGGTAACGCTCGTAAGCGCCGTTAGCAAATACGCGTTGTGTAGAAGTTCAAATTCGGTTGACATGGCGACGACACGCAAACGGAAAAGACGCATAAAAAGGGAGCCTTTCCACCCCAGTTGGGGCAAAAGACTCCCACAATTCTTTGCGCGAGGTTATAAAACGACGCGCGAATAAGCAAGCGATTACATGTTGCCCATGCGATAGATGAGGTCGGCGGCGCGGCAGCTGTAACCCATTTCGTTGTCGTACCAGGACAGGATCTTAACCATGTTGTCGCCGATGACCATGGTCCACTCGGGGACGAAGATGGAGCTGAAGGTTTGACCAACGACGTCGGCGAGGACGATCGGGTCTTCGCAGTAGTCGAGAATGCCCTTCATCTTTTCGGTTTGCGAGGCCTTCTTAACGGCGGCGTTGACGGCTTCAACGGTAACCGGCTTGGCAACTTCGCAGACGAGGTCGACGATGGATCCGGTCGGGGTGGGGACGCGGAGGGAGATGCCGGTCAGCTTGCCGTTGACGGCGGGAATGACGAGACCGACGGCCTTGGCGGCGCCAGTCGTGGTCGGGATGATGTTGACGCCGGCGGAACGGCCGCGATAGATGTTCTTATAGGGCTTGTCCAAGGTAACTTGGTCGTTCGTATAGGAGTGAACGGTGGTCATGAGACCCTTGACAATGCCGAATTCGTCGTTGAGGACCTTGGCGACCGGCGCGAGGCAGTTGGTCGTGCAGGACGCGTTGGAGACGAATTGCTTGTCGG
>CADCOO010000012.1 GCA_902803085.1 uncultured Planctomycetota bacterium | reverse complement strand
GGGAGGCGCGTTACCTATTACTCATTCGTCCTCTTCGGCGAACTCGCGTACGAAACCCCGACGCGCGTCGCGACGCAGGACGGAAACGGAAGCGTCGCGTTGCTAGCCGGCGTCGACGAGTCCGGCGCCAAGAAACGCTTGCTCGTCTCGATTTTCCAAGACGAAGGAACGAGTCCGATAAGGATCGAACTATCCGGCGTGCCGGAGTCCGGTACGGTAAACGTTTCGCAAATTGATTTTGAAAAAGGGTTTAGCGAATCGGAAATTGAATACGACGGAGGCGTCTTGCAACTGCCGCCTAAAGATTCGGGCGTCTACTTGATTCGATTCTAAACGCGCGTTTCCTTCAAAGTCCCTCTAACTACGCAACATATTCCCCAATAGGACATATCGCTATGAAGAACGTATTCTATCGCGTCGTGGCAAGCGCGCTCGCGATTCTCGCGTTGACTTGCTCGTTCGCCTATGCGCAAAACGCGCAATATGCCGTTAATTTCAACGAGCGACTTGGCGCGCTCAAGCCCCTCAACGGCGTCAATCTCTGGTCGAAATTCTCACGCGTTACCCTCGAAGACTATCAAGAGTATGCGGAAGCGTGCCATTTCTCGACCGTCCGTCTACACGACGCGCCCTGGGATAACGAGGGTATGCGACTCGTCGACGTTCACCAGATCTTCGGCAATCTCAACGCCGATCCCAGCGATCCGGAAAACTACTTCTTCGGTCCGACCGACGATTATATCGCCAATATTCTGCGCGGCGGAGCGACCCCGATCTACAGACTAGGAACCAGTATCGAGCACACCGCGACAAAGTACTTCGCCAAAAAGCCGCAAGACGTTGCGAAATACGCCGATATCTGCGCTGGGATCGTGCGTCATTACAACAAAGGCTGGGCGAACGGTAAGGAATGGAATCTAAAATACTGGGAAATTTGGAACGAGCCGAATCTTGTGCCGCAAATGTGGGACGATCCCGACTGGAACTCCTACGTCGACTTCTACGTCGCCGTCGCCAAACGTCTCCGCGCGGAATTCCCCGATATTAAAATCGGAGGTCCGGCCCTGACGCATCCGGGCTATGACCTGATTAAGACGCTCGCGGAACGTTGCAAAGCGGAGGGCGCGCCCCTCGACTTCGTCTCGTGGCATTTCTACGCAAAAACGCCCGAGCAGTTGCTCGACCCCCCCTATAAAATGCGCGCGCTTCTCGACGAACTCGGGTTGACCGAAACGGAACTCCACATTAACGAGTGGCATTATTTCCCGACTGAGTGGAGCGTCGTCCATGGAACCAACGGAGGCTCGGAAGCGAAACGCGAACTGGGAACGTCGCCGGAAGGATTGCACGGCGCCGAAGCCTGCGCTTTTATTGGACTCGTGCTAACCCGCTGGCAGGACGGGCCGCTGACAATGTCGAACTACTACGCGTTCGGACTCGACACGTGGGGAATGATTGATATCGTCGGCAAATTGCGACCGACTTACTACGCTTTCCGCATGATCGGCGAGCAGATTCATAACGCGCCATATCGCGTTAAGACGACCGATCCCGGCGCGAACGTGTCGCTACTCGGTTCCGTCGCCGAAAACGGCGGCGCCAAAACCTTGCTCGTTTCATACTACAAGCAGGACGATCCCCAGCCGATAAAGATTCGGCTGGAAGGCGTTCCCAGCGAAGGGGAAGTTACGATCCAACAAATCGACTACGATCACGATTTCTTCGAGACGAAGACGTCCTATTCCAACGGCGAGATCACGCTCGTTCCCCAAAAATCATCCGTCTTCTCCATTCGTTTTTAAATCAGAACTTTTAAGTTAGGATTCAAAAGACTCTCATGACTCAAAAGACAACCTGCAAATCGGCGACCTCCGTCGCTATGGCGTTACTTCTATTTTTAACGCTGGCGTGCTGCGCGCAAACGAAACTCGCTACCGCGCAAGAAGACGGGAAAAAGGGTGACGTCGCGACCTTTTTTAACCTCTCCAACGGATTCTCGAAAATCGTAAGAGCGCCCAAAACAAACGACAAATCTCCCCTACCGCAACGCGCGCAACGCAGAAGGGAAAACCTCCCCATTCCGCGTTCGACCGGCGTTCTACTAACCGCGCCCTCCTTAAAGAGACTCGACGCCGCGGCGAGCGACGTTTTCGCTGGCTCCGGCTCCGACCGATTCAGCGTGCTGGGCGCTTTGTTCCTCACCGACTATCGAAAAGTCTTAGCGGAAATCGACCAAGAGGCGCCGGTGGGGCTCTACGTCTTCTGTCAAACGGTCCCCCCCTCTATTGCCGTCGCCCTGCCCGTCGACGATAACGACGCCGACGCGTTCCTAGACGCGCTGGCAAAAGCCTCGAAAGGCGCTATTCCCAAAAAGAACGGCGCCAACTACGAGTTCTCCGTAAAACTGCCCGAAGAAACTCGTCTTTGCGCGCGACAGATTGATCCAGACTACCTCGTCGTAACTAGCGAGGCGACGCAAAGCGTGCTCAATGAATTTGCGCGCGGCAATCTCGTTCCGATTTCGCCTTCTGGCGCGCCGCCCGCTTTTAAATCGCCTTGCTTGACCTTAGAAGCGTCTCCCGCTGGGATTGCGCAACTCACCGATCCCTATCGTCCCTTCTGGCGCGAAGTCGACCGACTCGTATACCAAGCCAAAATGGCGGCGCCACCGATCGCCGACGTCGAATTCGACGCCGTGCGCCAGTACGTCGCCGATAATATCGCGAGCGTGCGTTACGATCTCGACGTCGACGAGTACGGTATCTACGCCGGACTCCAAACGCGGCCGCGACCAAACTCTGATTCGCAACGGGAATTGGCGTCCTACCGCGATCCTTCCCCCATTAATCTTGCCCCCGATCGAATCTTCAGCATTCTCCCTTCGACGATCTTCGCGCTCGCGGGTCAAATGGATATTCCGGAAGAGTTGGCGAAAAAACTCCCCAAACCCTTTAATCGCGTGAAGTTCGTTGAATACTCGTTCGGTCTGCCGGCGCCGAATCAGCTGGCGGCGGACTCCTGGCTATTCTACCTGGAAGTCGACGACTCTGAACAGTTTGCGCGCGAAATGATTATTCCCAAGGCGCGAGAAATCGGACGATACGTCGGATCGAAACAAGGCGGCGAAGCCGCGTCGCAACTTCTCGGAAAGGCGTCCGAGGCGCGACTCGAGCGGCAGAAGCGGCGTGGCGTTCCCGCAAGACGGCTCGCCGATCCCGAACGCGCGGCCGCATTAGGAAACGCGCTAGGGTCCGCGCTCGGCGGTCTCATTGGCGAGAATCAGGGCGAAGAAATCGCCATGAAGGAACAGAGAATCAACGGGTACAAGACCTATATTTCCGATTTAGAGACCTTTTCGCGACAGAGCGCTCTTATGCGCGCCGAGCAAGAGGGCAAGAATCCGCGCAGAGGATCCCCGCTGGCTAAAAACGATTTCTCGCTCGTAGAGACTCTCGTCTCCGTTCTCGACGGCTCCGACGATATTCAATCCTCTATGTTGAGATCGATCAACGACGACGCGCTTAACGTCGACGATTCGCCGTTGCTTGCTAGGACCGGCTATCTCGTCATGCTCGATAAGAATACGATTCTCTACTCGTTGGGGAACGAATCCCTGCTACGATACGGAATCAATAACTATCGCGCGACGACCTCGCCTGGCTTGGCGCGTTATCAGGCGCTCGCCGACGACTCCGACGCCGTTCAATCTCTAATCCGACTCATTAGTCAAATCCCCAACGTCGAGCGCGCCAATACCGTCGGCTCGGCGCTCCTCGATCCGGCGGCTGCGCAAGCGTATTATCGCTGGTTGCAGGGCTACTACATCCCGAACGCGCCGGTCGTCAATTCGGGGCTTTTACCCTCCGACACGCCCAAAATGCTCGCGCTCTTTAGCGTTGATCGCAATTTAAGTATCCAACGATTCCTAACGCCGCACCGTACGATCGAAAACGTCTTGAAGACCTATTTCAATACGACCTTGCTTGAGCTCGTTTTAGCAAACAGACAAGCCGAAAACGACTCTGCGGAATCCGACGGAGACGTTGAAATCGATTTCAACGACTGACCGCACGACTAACTTTGCCACCCCTTGGGAACTACGTTTTCCCTTTTAAGAAGGACGAATATGAAAAAGCTCTTTTTTACCAACGCCTTGCGCCTATCCATTCTGTTGGCGTTCGCCGCGCTTCTGAACGCGGCGACAACCGTTTGCCAAGCGAGCGAACCCAAGCTTCTCTTTTCCTGGGACTTCAATTCCGACGCCGACGTTAAGGAATGGGGGCTCGCCAATTTCGCGCGTCAGAACGCCGACGAAGGAACCTTTAAACTCAAGCCGACCAACTGGGATCCCTTCGTCGTAAGTCCGCATTTCATGCTTAAACCGCAACAAGGACAGTACGTCGAAATTCGTATGAGATCGACTTCGTTCGGTCACGGCGAAATATTCTTCGCTTCCTCAGACGAAGGAAAATACAACGGATTCTCACAGGACAAGACGGCCTCTTGGCGGATTCAACACGACGGAAAGTTTCATACCTACCAAATCATGCCCGCATGGCTACGGGAGCCGCAGATCATTAAGATTCGCGTCGACCTAGGAACTCCGAGCGAAAAGGATATCGAAAACGGCGCCGAGACGGAAATCGATTACATTCGTATCTACGATCTCAATCTCGCCGACGCCGAAACTTCGAATCGCTCCGTATGGGACGGCGACGATCTCGTTCAACTCCTCAACGACGACGATGAAAAGACGAACGTCTGGCAAAGTAAAATCGCTGCGATCGATCCGAAAAAAGTGGGCTCCTTTCTCTGGTTGGTTTGGAACGTCGACAAGAGCGCGCTCGAATCGAACGTGCCGTTGCCGCGCGCTACCGTAAGTTTTCTTATTAACGAAGGAACCGGAAATATTTCGCTCGACGTCCCGTTGTTTAACGTCGCGACGAGCAAGCGTTCCTTCTATGAGAAAAACGTCGACTTGTCCGCGCTACCAGGCTGGGGAACGAATGTCTTCCGGTGGGAAATTTCAACCCCGAAAGGCTACGAGTTGAAGATCGTTCGTTTCGACGACAAGCCCAGCGGGGCGGGCGTCCTTGAAACGCAGGAAGCGCGTCAGCTCGCTCTATCGCGTCTCAGCGGCGGACGAGCGGAAATCCAGATCGAAGGAATCGCGCGCAACTGCGGAGGGCAGACGCTAAGACAATTCTACGCCAAGGCCGATCCTAATCTCAAATCGGTCGCGTTGCAGAAAGTCGTCGTCGATCCGTTGCTTGGCTTTAATCCTTCCGGAGATCGACTCACCACGTTCTCGTCGGACGCTTCAATCGATCAAACGGAGTGGAACGGAAAGATCGCGAACGATAAAATTGCGTTCCCGGAAGAGTTACGACTCAATCCAGGCGAAGCGGTTCGATTCGTCGCAACTTACGAGTATTCTTCTTCTGGTTCGTTCGCCCAGCCTTTCAGTCTCTTTGCGGAATCGGAGAGCGCTCGCGCGGGCGCTGATTGGTCGCCGCGCGTCGTCGTCTTACCGGAGTCGAAACTGCCGCAGAACGCGTCCTACGTGCCGACGCCGCAACCGGTGGCGAGCGAGTACGAAATTGGCGCGTACTATTTCCCGGGCTGGTCGAAACGCGCGGGCTGGGATAAGATTGCGAACTCCGCGCCGATTCGCCAACCGCTCCTCGGCTATTACGACGAGGGGAACCCGGAAGTCGTCGATTGGCAAATTAAATGGGCTACTGAGAACGGTATTAAATTCTTCCTTGTCGACTGGTACTGGTATCATGGCGACGTTCGTTTGGAACATTGGATCAAAGCGTTCCAGAAGGCGAAGTATCGCAGTTCCTTTAAGTGGGCGGTCATGTGGGCTAACCACACCGGCGCGGGCACGCACTCCTCGGAAGACTGGAAAACGGTTACGAAGTATTGGCTCGACAATTACTTCAATACGCCGGAATACTATACGATCGACGGCAAGCCGGTCGTTATGATTTGGGATCAGTCGATCGTCGACGGCGATATGATCGCGGAAGCCGCTAAGGAAGGAATTAAACTTAAGCCCGGCGAGGGGTGCAAACGCGCGTTTGACATATGCCGCAAGATGTGCGTCGACGCGGGCTATCCCGGCGTCTACTTCATTGCGATGAAGTGGCCGGAACGCGCTACGGACGCGAAAACGATCCAGAATCTCGCCAACGCCTCCTTCGACGCCACGACGATCTATCACTTCATGTATCCTGGCGAAAAGCTTGAAAACGAGCGTCTCTACTCCTTTGACTCCGTGGTCGACGCCTCGAAGCCGAACTGGGAAGCGCGCGAAAAGACGGGTATTCTCCCCTTCATTCCCAATATTTCGACCGGTTGGGATTCGCGACCATGGCACGGTTTCCGCTCGACGATCGTCTACGATCGCAACGTTGAATCCTTCAAACGTCTCCTCAACGACGCGAAATCGTTCGCCGACGAAAACGGCGTAAAGCGTCTCGTCCTGGGACCCGTCAACGAATGGGGCGAGGGATCCTATATCGAGCCGAATTTGGAATTCGGATTCGGTATGTACGAGGCGATTCGAAGCGTCTTCGCTAAGGAACCGCAAGGCGGATTCCCGACGAATTACGCTCCCTATGAAATCGGGCTCGGTCCTTACGACCTACCGGTCGATCAGGAGCTTAAGCCAGAAGATCACTTCTAATCTCAATAATCTCTCCAATCTCGCGAGTCGCAATCGTTAATCCCTTTGCGGCTCTTTTTCAAACTGTCAAACTATTTCACAATGAGAACTTCCATGTTCCCCAATTCCCTCCGGCGCGCGATTGCGATCGCTCTCGCGCTCGTCGCAATTTTGTCACTCTCCGCAAACTCTCTGAACGCGCAAGAGAACGATTCCAACCTATTGTACGTCTACGACGCGCGCGCGCTACGCAACGTCGATCGCGCTAAGATTGACGACGTTAGGAGCGTATGGGATCAATCCTTGCTAATCTCCGCGTTGCAAGGACTTGTCAATCGCGACGCGCCGAGATTGTATCTCTTATTCGTTCAGGCTTTTGGAATTGAGACCGACGAATTCTGGCTCGAAACTTTCTCGAAAGAGATTCCGAACGCCTCGCCTCCGACTAAAGGCTGGCTTGCCGACCGCACGCGGCGTAGCGTCGCCGACCTCGACGAGCTATTAACGATCTTCGCCGACTCCTACCGCGGCGTCGTTCTCTACGACGAAAACGTACCGGCGACCGTCAACGTCGCGCTAACGATCGCGGGCGTCGAAAATCTATTGCCCATTCGATACGACGCCAGTCCGGAATCCCTCTATTCGAAACTTGTCGCCGATCCTGGCGGCAGGCAACTTCCCGTCGTAAAGCGCCTTATTAACGAAGACGGCTCCTCGTTATTTACCGGAACCGGCGTTATTCCAAGTACTTCGTTAGAATCGACCGGCTCGCCGAAAGTCGACGCTTACCTATGGATGATCGAGAACTATATCAAACCGGGCAAAGTCGACGCGACGGAAGCGGGATACTATATCGACGCGTTCTGGATTGCTCATCCGAACGGGCACGTCCAGAATCATTGCCTCACGAATCGCGATTTCGCCGTGGCGCGGCGTGGATTCTTCTTCGATCTTTCGCCGTGGAACGACGAGGCGCCCAACGACGAGCCGAGCCAGCCGCTCGGCGCCGACTTCAAGGGCTTTACCGCAATTATGCGCGCCGCATACGACGCAACCGGCGGTAAAAAAGTCATACGCGTCGCCGGATTTACGCCCTGGGACACGAAATACACCGATCACGGCAACGCGGGCTGCAAGCACGGTGGCGTCGAGACCGAATGGAAGCACGCCGAAATCCTCTCCAATTACAACGCCTACCTCGACGCCGACGCGCTCGGACTCGGCGCTATGGCGAACGCCTCCTTCTTCCAGCATTTCCCCCTTGCCGAATTCTATCCGCAGGACAAGCCGACCGTCGACGACCTACGCGCGCGAGGGCTTCTCGACGAAAACGATCGCCCGATCGATAAAACGTTTGTCGCAATCTACGGCGGCGACTACGATTCCGCCGCGTGGGTTTATCAAGCGCTACCAGTCTTCTGGCGCGACGAAAAGCGCGGCGAAATCATAATTAACTGGGCGTTCAATCCGAATCTCGCCGATCGCTTCGCGCCAGGGTTCGACTACCTTCGTCGCACGCAAAGCGCGAACGATCATTTTATTGCCGGAGATTCCGGCGCCGGATACGTTAATCCCATGGGCTACGTGGCGCCGCGCGCTATTTCGCAGCTCCCCGACGGACTCGACGTCTGGATCGAGCATTGCCGGCGCTATTTCAAACGCTGGGATATTTCTGGGATCGGATTCGTCATCGACGGTTGCGCGCCGACGAGCGATCGCGCGACTCTCGAACGCCTTGCAACCTACGCGCCCGACGGTATTACGACGCATCGCGGCGAAACGATCGGCGTCGTTAAAAACGTCTACGGCGATCTCACCGCGTTTCGTCCGATGAATTTCGATATTGCGACTCCGGAGCAAGGGCGCGACGTCATTCTCGGCGACGTGCGTTTCGATCGCGGTCCGCAGTTTAATACGTACCGAACGATCCTGTGGAGTCCGACGAAACTCAATGAAATGTT
>CADCOO010000011.1 GCA_902803085.1 uncultured Planctomycetota bacterium | reverse complement strand
GTACAATCATATGGCGCTCGTCGTTACGCTTGGCGCGATCGCGTTAATTGCGGCTAATATCGTCGTGATCGCGCGATGGATCGTCGCAATTTTGAATCGCGCGGCGCGATAAGGAACGGCAGGGACTTAAAGCCTTGCTAATTGGTAGGCACAGTTGGAACGGCGCGTTACTCCGTCTTATTGTCACGACGCGGACGGAGTAGAAGAACGACGAAATACGCGATAACGCCCATCGGTAAAAAGAATTTCACGGTAAGTTCGAGCCAACTTCGCTTCGGATAGGGGACGTCCTGCAGGCGACCGGCGCCGGTTCGCGACTGACTTACGCTCCATGCGATTACGTCCCTCTTGGCGAGCGGTTCCGCCCAGGAGTCGTGATGACCGTGCGGCTTGGCGGTATCGTACGCGTTGCCGCCGAGCTCGTTGATTCTCTCGGCGAACTCGATGACTTTAGCGGGTTGCGCGCCGATATCCCCTTCGTTATTGAACGCCCAAATCGCCATTTTCGTAAAGCGTTGCGGCTTGTCTCGAATCTCCGCGTCCGGTACGGCGGAAAAGACGACGAGGGACGCGATTTCTTCCGAATGCTCAAAGGCAAACCTCCACGCGGCGTGCGCGCCGGAGGAAATTCCGATCACCTCGACGCGATCGGGATCGATCGGCAGTTCTTCAAGCGCGACGCGATAGATTTCCGTCGCGATTTCGAACGGCGAATCACCCTTGCCGTCTTCGTCGCGTCCCGTTTCCGTCATCCAATTCGACTGGAGATTGGGAATTTGGAGCGCGATCATATAGAAGTCGAGCGCGTCTTTACCAATAAAGGAACGAATCGCATGATGCAAGTGCGCTAAATGACGGCGATTGTCTCCGACGCTCTCGCCGTACCCGTGGAACCAGATCACTAGCGGATACTTCTTACCCGGCTCGACCTTAAGGGGCTCGCGCAAACGAAAGAGAATCTCTTCGTCCCGAATAGCGCCGCCGGTATATCGAATCGTCGCTTCCGCAAAGCATTTCACAATGGCGTCGTTCGCGTCGTAGCCGCCGTCGTCGTTCTTAACGGACGGGGTCGCGGAAATCGTTTCAGGATCGAGCGCGATATTGTATTCCGCGGGCGCGACGACCCGAATTCTCTTTTCGGCGCCTTGCGCGGGCGCGGCGATCGGCGTCAGCGCTGCGCCGCAGGCGGCGACGAGGAGGACGACGAGCTTGCCGCGACGTTTCTTAACGAGATACGCGACGACGATCGCACCGAGAATGAGCCCGGGCCCGAGCAGGAGTTTCGGATCGAATTCGCCTCGCTCGACGAGCGCCGTAATCGGACCTTGAACAAATTCGCCGTATAGTTTATAGCGTAGAAATCGCCCGATCCCCTTGAAATCGATTAGCGCGGCCGCGACCACGAGCGCGCCGACGACCGCGAAAAGGAGAAACGCAACCTGCCCGTATCGCGCGCGCGGAATTCGCGCAAGAAGAGGTACGGAACTCTTTTCGAGACGCGCCTGGATCTTCTCCTGATTGGAAGAACGCGTTACGAAATACCCGCCCGCCAGCGCCGTCGCGACGAGCCACAGCCCGAAGGAAACCCAGTTCGACCAGTAGCGAGGGTCGGCGTAATAGCGGATCTGGCATAGGAGTCGGCGACCGACGAATCCGCCGGAAGTTAGCGCGACGCCAAGCGCGACTAGTCCGCATACGACAAGCGCGAGAATCAAAACGTTCGAGAAACGGCGTTGTTTCGACATGATCGGCTCCTTAAAAGACGACGGCGTAAGATGTGTTACGGCAGGACGACCGGCTCGTGCGACTGCGTCGAGCTGAAATTGCGCCACGTTTCGAGCGAGATCGAGTCGTTAATAAAGCGCGCGGAACCGTCCGCGAGCGCGACGTTTACCCCGTTCAGATGACGACTGCGCGTCGCGTAGCGGAAAGGCGTCGTAATATATTGCGCCGTCTCGCACGGAAGGTTCGCGTACGAGACGTTCACGCACGAAATTATGCCGCACTCGAGCAAGTCGGGCTCCTTCGCGTTCGGACTGCAATAGGCGGTAAAGAACGCCGCCGTGCCGCGATACGTCGTACCGCGACAGTCGTCGTCGAACCCCTGAAGACCCTCCGCCAACGCCATTGTGTTCGAAAGACCGTCTGTGATTGAATTCAGCTTGACGTTACCCCCCGTGCTAAGATCGTAATTCCGAATCACCGGAGGATTGACTTCGTAGTCGTTCGCGCCGCCCCGAATTACCCCGAAACACGCCCCCTTGTGCGTTACTTTCCCATGAATGTCGTCGTATTCGTCGATCCACCAGTTCTTTTTCGCCGTCTGAGGACCTTCTCCGTCCCAACCCTTGCGATTCGTCGGATACAGCGCCGTCGCGCCCGCGCACGCCAGGTAGTTGTACTTATACCACGTTGAGTCGGAGCCTTCCAGTTTCGTCTCCACGTCTCCGTCGCTAGGACAAGTAAAGCATTCCAATCGGCCCGATTGCGTCGTAAAAGGCGCGCGATTGTCGTAACCCGCGCTCTTGTCGAAATCGCTGTATTTTATCCCCGCGTTAAAGCTCAAAAGCGCGTAGAGATTGCCCTGCTCCAAAAAGGGCAGAATGAAGTGATTCCACGTGCAGAAATTCACGCCCTTCGAACCGACCGGCAGGAACTGCTTATTAACGTCGGCGTACTGGTGCATGGCGAGCCCTATTTGCCTAATGTTATTGAGGCATTGCATTCGCCGCGACGCCTCGCGCGCCGCCTGAACTGCGGGGATCGTCAAACCGATCAGTACGGAAATGATAAAGATTACGACGAGGAGCTCAATGAGCGTAAACCCGCGAGATTGAGCTTTGATCTGGGTGGCGTCGGTCATGATTGGAACTCCTTATTTTTGCGGTAGGAATAAGTTGCGGCTCGAACGCCGATCTCCTGAAAGGCGAGGCCGCGTCGCCGACGCGCCTCTCCTTCGCCGGTACGACGCTATTATAACTTCTATCATTAGCCGCGTCAAGATTTTTTAACGTTTAACGCTCTAATTCTGGCATATCGACAATGATTTCTCATACAAAACAAAACCGACGCCGTTCGACGCGCGCCAAATCGACTGCCAATACTTGACGACGACTTTCTAAACGCGTACAATGTCGGCGGCGTGGCGCGCCTTATTGACAATTCAACGCAAATCACAGGGTAAAAACCATGAAACTGCGAACAAGACTCCTCGTCATAACGCTCGGTCTGACGTTAATCGTCGCCGCGTTGACCCCGGCGCCGGAACCGGGAAAATTTGTCTTTCCGATAGAATTCGGAAGCGAAAGCAAAATCGTCGCGCGCGAGACGCTCGACGCGCGCGGTAAGACGGCGCGTTATATGGTCTACTTGCCGAAAGGGTACGCGTCCGGCTCAAAGAGCTATCCGGTTCTGTATCTTCTGCACGGCGCTTCTGGGAATGAAACGTCGTGGTCGAATCCCGATCAGGGGAATATGAAGGAGATTTGCGACCGCTATTTCGCCCGACGACGCGATCGCAAAATGATCGTCGTTATGCCGGACGGACGCGACGCGTGGTATCGCAACGCCTACGATTCCGACGACGCATTTGAAGACTACTTCTTCAACGCGCTCATACCGAGCGTCGAAAGGGAGTTCCGATGCAAGACGAACCGTAAAAACCGCGCCGTCGCAGGACTCTCCATGGGCGGATACGGAACGCTCCTCTACGCGACCCGACACGCCGAGCAATTCGGCGTCGCCGTCGCAATGAGTCCCGCCGTATACTCTCTTCGCGAACGAAACGAGCGTAACGGGGTCGTTATGGACGAAGCGCGACGCAAATACGAGCAAGAGTACGACGTCGTCGCCGCGCTCGATCACATTGAATGGAAAGACGCGCCCAGGATAATGATCGACTGCGGAGACGAAGACTTCTGCCTAAAAGGCGCCTACGAATTCTTTCAGAAAGCGCGCGATAAATATATACCCGTCGAACTGCGCGTCCGCGACGGAAAACACGAGTGGGAATACTGGCGCGTCTCGCTAGTTATGGCGCTCGACTTCTTTTTCGAGGATTCCCGGCTCTTAGGGCGGTAGAAAATTGCCTCCGCCCCGACGCGCCTACAAGACGCGAGCGTCGTTCGCTCGTTCAAAGTACGAAACGCTTCAAATCCACAGGACGAAGACCATGAAAAATCGGACTCTTCTACTCGGCGGCGCAATCGCTCTTCTTCTGGCGCTCGGCGCGGTCGCTATATTGCGCGGACAGGGGAAATCATTACTGCCGACGAAGTTCGGTCGTTGTGGCGCAATCTATGCGCGAGAGGCGATCGACGGGCGCGGCGAAAAGGCGCGATTTCTGGTCTACGTCCCGTACGGATATGAAACGAGTTCTGAACGCTACCCGGTTCTGTATCTCCTGCACGGTCTTTCCGACGACGAAACGTCCTGGTCGAATCCCAAACAGGGCAAAATGAAAGCGATTTGCGACCGCTATTTCGCCGAACGACCCGACCGAAAAATGATAGTCGTTATGCCCGACGCGCGCGCGACTTGGTATCGCAACTCCTACAGTACCGACGACGACTATGAAGATTTCTTCTTTAAGACCCTAATCCCCCGCGTCGAAAGCGAGTTCCGATGCAAAACAAACCGCAAAGATCGCGCCGTCGCAGGAGTCTCCATGGGCGGGTACGGCGCCACCCTCTACGCGCTCCACCGTCCCGAACTCTTCGGCGCCGCCTTCGCTATGAGCCCCGACCTCGCCTTTGGACGCGTCGAAAACGACCGGTCGCCGGACGATGAGAACGAGGAAGAACGAGCGTTCAGCAGCTTCAGTGAAACGAACGACGTCTTTCGCGCGCTCGAACAAAGAACGCCGGACGAACTGCCAAGAATCATGATCGACTGCGGAGACGACGACGGCTGTCTCCTAGCCTCCCTCGAATTCTTTCAGAAAGCGCGAAACAGGAACGTCCCCCTTGAACTGCGCGTCCGCAACGGAAGCCACAACTGGGAATACTGGCGCGTCTCGCTCGTAATGGCGCTCGATTTTATCTTTGACGATCTGCAGTAAGCGAAAACGCCAAAAGTTGACGTCGCCACGCCCGGCGCGTATAATGACCTCGTCGTCACGGCGCTCGCAACGTGCGCACGCCCAAAAGACGATAAAACCCCAAATCAAGGAAAAAACGAAAATGAAACAATGGCTCTTCCACCTCGCCGTCGCGCTCGCCCTGATTCCAACGGTCGGCGCGGCTCAGAATCTCGACGAAAACGGACGTTCTGAACCGACGGCGGCGTCCGCCGATTCCCTCTTCGAATTCCAGGAGGGCGTGGACGATTCTGCGTTTTATATGCGAGAGCATTTCAGACTATTGGAAGAAGTCCTTATTCCTGCTCTGGAAAAAGCCAACGTTGAAGAGGCGAAAGCCATTAATCGCCAGTACGCCGACGCCCTGAAGCGTCTG
>CADCOO010000010.1 GCA_902803085.1 uncultured Planctomycetota bacterium | reverse complement strand
TGCTCGTCCTTTCGACTGCGTATAATTTCGGCGGCGGCTTTAAGCTTTTCGGCGAGCGCCTGACGATCGCGCGCGGACATTTTCTCGAAATCGAGCTTTTCAAGCTCGTCCGCCGCGACGTCGTAATCTCCGTTTGCGAACGCTTGGGCGATATTTCTGGTCGTTTCAATTCCCGCCATGGCGGCGCCGAGTTCTTTGAGTGCGGCGTCGGTCGCTTCGATTCCGCTTGCGGCGATCGCTTTCTGAATCTCCTGCTCCATCTGCGCGACGAGCGCGGTTCCGCGTTTGGGATCGTCGTTATAGCGTTCGATTTCAACGGATAGATTCTTAAGTTTGGCGTCGAGGCGCTTGAGATTGTCGTTTTCGGGGTTCTCTTTAACGAGTCGTTCGATTTCCGGGAGAATATTTTCGTTGATCTCGCGCGTAACGTCGAGCACGGTCTCGTTGGGCGCGTTGGCGAGCGCTTGACCGGCGAACGGCTTCCAGACGACGGCGACGAAAAGGATCGCAATGATCAGGAGTAGCGCGGCGCGCTCTTTAACGCGTCGCGGCTTAATAGCGACGACGTCGATCGCGCGCGCGGACTCGACGCGTTCGAAGCAGTCTTGGAGTTGCAGTTCTTCGATTGGCGACGCGGCGCGTTCGCGCGTTTCTTCGAGGAGACCGGAGGCGGTGAGACATCGATCGTTGAGACGATAGCGCGCGTCGATCGCTTTTTCAGACGCGAAGCGCTCGCGGCGCGCGGTCGCGATCGAGGTTAGCGTCGCAATGAGTCCGATGGCGATCGTTGCGAGGGTGAATTTCGCGGGCGTCGTTGGGAATTTGTCGGCGTACGAGGTCGCGCACGCAAAAAGGAAGGCGACGACGCCGGTAATGAGGAAGTTAGTCGCGAGCGCGTCGAGGAAGTCGCGATAGAAGAGTCTTCGGCGCACGTCGCGCGTTAGGCGTTGGTAGGTCGTTAGACCGTCGTTGAAGCGCTTTTGTTCTTTGGTCATCGTATTTTATCGTCGGTTTTTATTGGTGGATATTGGGTTATGGTTTATTCCTTGGTAAAAACTCCGCGTCGCAGATAGACGTCGACGACGTAGAGTAGCAGCGCGAAGAGAAGGAGCGCGTTTCTGAGCGGCGCAGCGCGTCGCGCGACGCGTTTGTCGACGACGGAGCTTTCGACGAGTTCGTCAACGTCCGTCGCGTAACGACCGCCGGTCGCGTCGGCGAGCTCGCGCAACGCTCCTTCGTTAATCGGCTTAAGATCGGACTCGCGACTTTTTGGCGCGTAGAGGATTCGACTGAGCGAAACGAGCGGTTCGCCGTTGCGCGCAATCGTCGTTTGAACGCCGTATTTCGCGTCTTGCTCGATGGGAAAGCTTGCCTCGTAACGACCCGGCGCCGTTTGCTCGAGCGTAATCGAACGTTTGCGTCCGAACTTGTCGACGACCGCGGCGGTCGCCTCGCCGCCGTCGAGACGTTCGCCGTTGCGTTCGAGCGCGTCGACGGCAATTCGCGCGTACTCGGCGCCCAGTTGGAGCGCAAGTTCCGAGCGCGTCGCGTTTTCCTGACGCGAGGCGAATCGAAGCGTTTGCGCCCAGAAGGTTCCGAAGTCGGGCCAATCGAGCCATTCGGCGGACCAACGTCCGTCGACGTCTGAAGTATACGCCACGACGCGTCCTAGACCGAATCTCCAGAACGCGAGCAACGGGTCGCCCGTTTCGGTAGCGAGCGCGATTGAGCTCGTCGGCTTCGGTTCGACGACGACGTTTCCTAGCAGCGGGGGCGCGAACTCGATCGAGAGTTCGGCGAGCGCTTCGGCGTAGGAAGTCCCCTCGACCGGTAGGAAGGGCGTCTCGTTGAGAGTCGATCGATCGGCGAGTTTCGTTTCGCGCGCAAAGATTTGCGGAACCGCTCGCGGGTCGTCGCACTGATAGTATCGTCCCGCGCCGTCTGCGGCGAGCTTTTCGAGTAGGAACCGATCGCAGTCGTCGCCGACGCCGACGGTCGAGACGGTAACGTCGCCGCCGGTTGCGCGTCGAATCGCTTTGTCGTAATCTCCGGGCGCGCTCTGGCCGTCGGTAAGTAGAATAATGTGCTTAAACTTCGCGTTGACGCGCAGTAGGTCGTCTGTCGCTTTGGCGAGCGCGGGGTAAATATTCGTGGAGCCGTCGGACGCGAGCGCGCCGATCGTTTCAGTGATAACGGAGGGGGAGGCGACGTTCTGGAGCGGCACGATTTCATGCGGCGCGTCGTCGAACGCGATTACCGCGATAAAATCTTGCGGCGAAAGGAGTTCGACGACGCCCTTGGCGGCGTCTTTCGTAAGTTCTAGTTTATCGCCTTCCATTGAGCCGGAACGGTCGATAACGAGCGCGATCGCAAGACTTGGCTTTTCTTTGTCCTTTTCGAAATTTGACTGTACGGGCAGTAGATCGTCGAGCGGCGTTTTCGCGTATCCGCCGACGCCGAACGAGTTTTCGCCTCCAATAACGATCAGTCCGCCGGCAAACTCTCGGACGTATTCGCGCAAGGCCTCCATTTGGCGCAAGGAGAGCGAGGTCGCGGGCGCGTCGGCGAGAATAACGGCGTCGAATTTCTCCAGTTCGAGCGGGTCGGAAGGGGTTCCTTCGATCGGGCGCGTTTGAATCGCGACGTCTTGCGCGCGCACGGCGGCGACGAAATTCCGAGTCAGTTCTGGATTTTTGGCGATCATCAGGATTTGCGGCGCGCCCTCGGCGGCGACGTATCCTTGCGCTTGATTATTATCGAGAAACTCGTCGATTTCCGACTCGAGAGTCGCCGTAATTTCGATATCCTTATCGTTTGGTTCCGCCGTCGCTTGGAATTCGTAACGGTTTTCTCCCGGCGCGATTTCGACGTCGCGCTTTTCGAGTAACGCGCCGTTCTTAAAGATCGAGAGCGCGCCGCGCGTCGCAACGGAACTTCT
>CADCOO010000009.1 GCA_902803085.1 uncultured Planctomycetota bacterium | reverse complement strand
TCGTCGATTCTAACCGCCAGCCGCTCGTCTCCTTCCGGGTCGCTCTTAATGAGGTGAAGCGTTTTATTGGGTCGCCAGTAGCTCGTGGAAAACTCCTCTCGATCAAGCAGCTCGTCCGCGAGCTGAACGAGAATGAGAGTTTCGTGTCCCTCGCGGAGTTCGGCGAGCGACTTCGACTCGCGATGGACTCCTGAAAGATCAACGGTCCGTCCCGAATGGACAATTTCGTCGAGACAGCCGTGAATGCACATCGCGCAGTATTGGTCGTTGTTTTTTTCGCGACAGTGATAGTCGGAGCGTCGGAACAGAGAGGCGCCGACTCTCGGGCAACTATCGACGAATTCGACGAATTCGACAAGGCGGGTCGTAACCTCGTCGTTCATTGCGTGCTCGAGACGACAAGCAAGTTCATGCGACTCCGCGTTCTCGACGCCGAGAATTCGCTCCAAGAAGATTTCCATCGCCTTGTGCCGACGAATGATCTTCTTTGCTTCGCTCTCGCCAAGCTCAGTGAGCGTGATCGGCACGTAGGGCAAATAGACAATCAGTCCCTTTTCCGCAAGCGAGCGCAACGCGCTCGTAACAGACGGTCTCTTAACCTGCAGACGATCGGCGATACTACTGCATCGCACGGTCTTCGTCTCCAGCATTAACTCGTAGATAGCTTCGAGGTAATCTTCGAGACTCTGCGTCAAATCGTGAGTTTCTTCTTGCTCGCGCATTCGTGTGCTCTCTTGTTAAAACGTTCTTTCGCTCTCAATAAAAACGCCGTTGCGTTTCACCCGACGCCTCTATTGTTGCATAGGCGGCGCCGTTTGTCAAATTCACAACGTCTATTTTGTTCTGAAACGTCCAGAAGGAAGTATGCGCCAGGGATCGTCGTCCTCGCAACGCCGCCGAACGGGATTGACAAGCTTGCCGATCTTTTCGATCTCGACCGACACGACGTCGCCAGGCTTCAGATACACCGGCGGGTTACGCACGTCCCCGACGCCGTTAGGCGTGCCGGTAAAGATTAAGTCGCCGGGCTCAAGGGTCATGATCTGAGACAAGTAGGAAATCAGCTTCGGAATCTTAAAAATGAAATACTTCGTGGAAGAAGACTGCATTACCTCGCCGTTGAGTCGCGTCTCAATAGCGAGGTCGTTGGGATCGCCAACCTCGTCGCACGTAACAAAGCACGGCCCTAAGGGTGCGAACGTATCGAAGGATTTGCCGAGAAACCACTGTCCTTGCGGCTTATCCTTCTGCCAGTCGCGCGCGGAGACGTCGTTGCCAACGCAATATCCTGCGACATAATCGAGCGCGTCCTCCTCGCTCACGTTGCGGCATGGCGCGCCGATCACCGTAACAAGTTCTCCTTCGTAATCCACGCGGTTCGAGCATTCCGGCAATATGACGTCGGCGCCGTAATAATTAATCGCCGACGTCGCCTTATTGAAGATCACCGGTTCGGTCGGGAGGTTGTCGTTGAATTCTTTAACATGCTCCGCGTAATTGAGTCCGACGCAGAGTATCTTAACGCTCCTTGTAAATAGCGGCGCATAATGCGTTGGCGCGCCGTCCCGTCCATAGATCGGGAAACGCTCGACCAACGGCAGAGGAATCTCGCGGACGGCTTTGCGTATTTCTCCCCAAATGGGTCGATTAAATAGTTCGATTTCACGAATATTAGCGGCGAGCATATCGTCGATCGACAGATCCTCTATGTTGGTGGGACTTAATCCCAAACAGCCCAAAGAGACCCACCCTTGCAGCGCTTCGACCCAAACCGCCAATTTCGGATCAGGATCGTCTGGAACGAAAACACGCGTAAATCGCATCGTTGAACTCCTTCTTAAAACGCAATAAGAGGCGCATATTATGAAACGACGTCTAAAAGAATAACGCGTCAGGACTCGAGAGGAGTCCCGACAACGAGGCGCTTGCGAATCGTAGGACAAGGATCCGCAAGCGCCCCAGTCAGAAAATAGCGTCGGTTGATTACGAGACGCTAACCGCTAATGAAACCGCAATCGCGCGTGAATCACGCCTCGTCGATCTCTTCGAGCGCCTTGAATTTCTTGCCCTCGAGCATTTCCAAGCTGGCGCCGCCGCCCGTGCTGACGTGCGAAACCTTATCGGCGAATCCGAGCTTTTGGATAGCCGCGGCGCTGTCGCCGCCGCCGATAATCGAGACGGCGGAGCTGTCGGCGATCGCTTGCGCGACCGTCTTGGTGCCGAAGTCGAACGGCGGCATTTCAGAAACGCCCATCGGACCGTTCCAGACGACGGTCTTCGCGCCCTTGACGATTTCGGCGTACTGTTTCGCCGTCTCAGGACCAATATCGAGACCTTCGAAATCGTCCGGAATCTGACCGGCCGCCACGACGACCTTATTGCAGTCGGAGGAGAAGGCGTCGCCGCAGTGAACGTCGACGGGCAGAACGAGCTTGTCGCCACCTTCCGCGAGAAGTTCTTTGGCGAGATCGACTTTGTCGGGCTCAACAAGGCTCTTACCGACCTTTCCACCGGTCGCGAGGGAGAAGGTATATGCCATAGCGCCGCCGATAAGGACCTTGTCGCAGATACCGAGGAGGTTCTTAATGACCATGATCTTATCGGAGACCTTGGCGCCGCCGAGAATCGCGATAAAGGGACGTTCCGGCGAGCTGATCGCGTCGGTGAGGTATTTGATTTCCTTTTCGACGAGGAACCCGCAGACGCGCGGCTTACCCTGCGCGCCCATCGTTTGCGGCACGGCGTACATCGACGCGTCGGTACGGTGGCAAGTGCCGAACGCGTCGTTGACGTATACGTCGCCAAACGCGGCGAGCTTCGCGGCGAATTCGGTATCGCCTTTCTTCTCGCCAGGTTGGAATCGGAGGTTCTCAAGAACGACGACTCCGCCGTCGGCGAGCGCGGCAACCTTCGCCTGCGCGTCGTCGCCAACCGTGTCGGTCGCGAAATCGACCTTAACGCCCGGGAGCAATTCGCCGAGACGCACGGCGGTCGGCTTCAGCGTGAATTTCGGATCCGGCGCGTCCTTCGGTCGTCCGAGGTGACTCATAAGGATCAGCTTGCCGCCGCGTTCGAGTACGGACTTAATCGTCGGCAACGCCATTTGAATACGACGGTCGTCGGTAATGGCGCCATTGTCGTCGAGCGGAACATTGAAATCGACGCGAACCAATACTTTCTTACCGGCAACGTCAACGTTAGCGATCGTTTTCTTCGCCATTGAAATACCTTCCTGTTCTCAAAGAGGAAATATGGAAGAGCCCCGAGCGGCGCCAACAAGCCGCGCTACATTGCGCAATATCCGCTCGAACCGGGCTGGAAATTCTAAAAATACCCTTTTCTGCACGTTTTTAACCAACCGTAGTCTGTCAAAACGCACCGAACACAATATAATGATTATACAAAGTTCCCGCGCGATTGAAAGGGGGCGCGTCAATAAGGCGCCGTCCCGGCGCGGCATTACCCGAATTCCTCCTCCACCAAGCCGATCGTCCAATGCGAACCTTCAAGCTATTCGCCAACTCCCGACGTCGCGCGCTAGAAGTCGCGTTTGTTTTAGTCGCCCTCTTTGTCGCGACGGTTCCATTGGGAACTGTTGCGATTACGCCGTCGTCCGCCGAGGTCGTCGCGTTTGCTCAGGAGCAAGATCTCGATCTTAGCGCGCTCGACGACGTAACGCCACCGGCAGAGTCTAACGACCCGGTCGCCGACTCGCAATCGGAGTCCGAATCCGCGTCGGCGCCGCCCGCGTCTCCGTCGAGCGGCGAACGCGCGCGTTTTCTCGACCTTCTTTTGTCAAGCGGCTGGATTGGCGTCGTTTTATTGATCGCGTCGATCGTAGCCGTGTCGCTAATCATTCGACTTTGCCTGGCGCTGCGCCGTTCGTCCTTTATCCCCGAAGAGCTCGCCAAGGAATTGCGAACGCGTTTGGTTCGCCACGACGTCGAGGGCGCGTTGAAGCTTGCAGAAGGCTCCAACTCCTTTTTAGGCGCGGTCGTCGCGCAGGGTCTAAGAGAAGCGTCGCGCGGGTGGAACGCCGTCGAGAAGGCGCTCGAAGACGCCGCCGCCGACTACGCAAGCAAAACTTTCCGTCGCTCGGAACCGCTTGCCACGATCGGAAACGTCGCTCCTATGCTGGGTCTGCTCGGCACGGTCATTGGAATGGTTACGACCTTTGGCGAAATAGCGGTCTCGGACGGGTCCGGCCGCAATCTTGCCAACGGCATCTATTTCGCGCTCGTTACGACGGTCGACGGTCTTATCGTCGCGATTCCCGCGCTCGTGGCGCACTCGCTCATAAACGCGCGAATTGCCACGCTCGTTTCCCAAGGCGCCGAAATGATCAATACGCTTTTTGAACCTTTAAAAGCGCCGGGAACTTCGCGCGCTAGAGTCGGCGACGACTCGGAAAAGTTCGCAACCCGCTCCAACGCCGTCGAAACGCCGACGACGCCAGGCCTACGAGAAATCCCCGCCGATCGTCCCGCGCCGACCCCCGACCGTCTTCGTCAGCGTCCGTCTCTTACGTTGCCGACGAAACGGAACGACTCGGAGTAACTTCCGTTCTCGCATTTTTCCAACCCTTTACCCCTTTGATATTCCAGCGCCGCAACGTCAATGTCAAGTTCCTTCGGCAGTCCTCGATTTGGGCTCGGTCTTTCAGAAGAGCGACGGATCGCTATGCAACGCGTCAACAAACTCAAGCAGGAGTTGTACGCGCAGCAAAAGAAGATTCAGTTCTCGAATCTACTGGAGCGCTCCAGTCAGGACGTCGAAGCCTATATTGAGTCCCAGGACAACGTCTTTATCGCCAAAGGACGCGCCGAAAAATCGACGAGCTCTGGAAACGAGGGCGCCCCAGTCGACGTCAACGTCGGATACGACGAGGCGCAGGACTCCGAAGCCGAAGCTTATTACTTCTCCCCGCGCGCCTTTCTGACGGCTCGCGCTCCGTCGTCCGAACGCTATTTCGATTCCGAGGACGAACAGTACTTCGATCCCGTCGCGCCCACGCAAGAGACGTTGCGCGATCACCTCCTTGAACAGCTCGAACTCGACGGGAAATTTAGCAGACTTAAGCCCGAAGTAAAGGCGCTCTGCCGCGTCGTTATCGACAATCTCGATTCTTCCGGCTACCTCAAGCCCGACGTCAAAACCGATCGTCAAACGCAAGACAACGCCGCGTCGGAAGGCGTCGACGAAGAATCCGTTCGCGCTATTGTCGAATTCGACACGCTCTTCGACCTAATATCAACGGACGAATTGCGCTCGCGCGCCAAAAAAGCGCTCGACGACTATTATTCCGTTAAAAGCGTCTCCAAATCGTCCCGAAGACTCGCGCGCGAGGAATTCGACGCCATCGTTGGAAGAAAAACGACTAAAGAAGAACGCGAAATCGCCAAGAAGGCGCTCGACGCCATTAAAACCCAGCGTCAAGACGTCGATCCGCTCGACGCGCTCTTTCCCAATCCGCCTTCAGAACAAGAACGCGCGCTCGCAGAAGAAGCGCTCAAAACGATTCAGCAGATGGACCCGCCCGGCGTCGGCGCGCGCAATATGCAAGAGAGTCTAATTCTGCGGCTGCGTCCCGACGCGGAATACCACGAGCAACTTGAACTCATTATAACGCGGTATTTCGACGACTTCATTAAAAAGCGGCTTGGCGCGCTCTCCAGTGAAACGGGTATTTCGCACGACGAACTCGTGCAAATCTTTTCGGGCGACTTTCCTTTTTACCCTTCTCCAAGCGAACTCTTCGCCGAAGCGCCTTCGCAACTTAACTGGATTCAACCTGAAATCGTCGTAGAACAAAACGCCGAAGGACGTTGGATCGTTAAACTCGACGACTCGCGCGAAGATTTAGAGCTCGATCCCTACTATAGCAAGCTCCTCTTTTCAAAGCGAGTCGATAAGAAAACAAAAGAGTATCTCCGCCGTCAATACGTGGAGGCCCAGGCGCTCGTCGACGCGTTGCGCAATAGGAAATCGACGCTGCTGCGCGTTGCGAAGGCGGTGGTCGACTTTCAGTCGGATTATTTCGACGACCCTTCCTCTTACCCCAAGCCGCTCACGCAGCAACAAATAGCGGACAAACTCGGTCTCGATTCTTCGACAATCTCGCGCGCGTGCAATAACAAATGGCTCGCTACTCCCCGGGGTTTCGCCGCGTTTCGCGATTTCTTTCCGAAAGCGGTCGTCGGCGACGCGACGAGTTCGAACGTCGCGGAAAAAATACGCGATCTGGTCGCCAACGAATCGAAAACCAAGCCGCTCAGCGACGAGGCGCTCGCCGCCGAGCTCAAGAGCAAACACGGCCTTGAAGTCAGTCGCAAAACGGTTCAAGAGCACCGCGATCGACTTGGAATCCCCAATAGCCGTGAACGAAAAAGGCTCGCCGGGAAATCAAAATAGCGTTTTTCCAACGCGCGCAACTCTTCCCTTGAAAATGACAAAATTTAAAAAAATGTCATTTTCAACTCTCTTTTCTCTTGTCAATCTACGATAATATGGTTACTATAGCGCGTTAGTAGGGTCGCGTCGGTTTTGATTGTCCGGCGCGATCAATTAGTTCACGACACAAGCCAACGGGGATCATTGTTATTATGGAAACGCAGGCGTCCCGCAATGTGGAAGCGATTGAAACCGCGAAATCGCCGCTCTGGACCAAAGGTTTTATCGCGCTCCTTATCACGCAATTCATGGTCGCGCTCAACGACAATATTTTCCGTTGGCTGATCATTCCCATTGGGAAATGCGCGATCGGTTGGTCCGACAATCCGGACAAGATTCGCGGAATAGGCTCCATAGCGTTTCTCGTGCCGTTCCTCCTTTTTGCGACCTACGCGGGCTACTGTTGCGACCGTTTCAACCGTCGCAAGGTTATCATATGGTGCAAAGCCGCCGAGCTAGTCGTTATGGCGATCGGGACCATAGCGATCCTTCTGCAGTCGGTTCCTTTTATGCTCGCCACGCTCTTCCTCATGGCTGCGCAAAGCGCCTTCTTCAGTCCCGCCAAATACGGCAGTATTCCTAATATCGTTCCCGGCAATCGTATTTCCGAAGCCAACGGTTACATAACGATGACGACGATGGTCGCGTGCATAGGCGGTCAAGTTTTAGGAGGAATCCTCTTTGTTCTCACGACGCCGTATAATCAGGGTCTACCGGAAATTGGTCAAGGCGGAATGCATAACTGGATCATCTGGTCGAGCGTCATTGTCGGAGTAGCAGTTCTCGGCCTCATCTCTAGCTTCTTCCTGCCCTCGATTACGGCGGCGGATCCCCACGCGAAATTTCCAGTGAACCCGATTGGTCAGACGTACGCCGATCTGAAACTCCTCGTTCAAAATCGCTACCTATTCTGGATAGCTATGGCAAGTTCGTTCTTTTGGGGCGTCGGCGCGCTTGCGCAAATCAATATCGATAAATTCGCGACCGAATACCTCAACGTCCCCCAAGATTGGGCGATGGCGCTTCTTGTAGCGCTCTCAGTAGGTATGGCGGGCGGCGCGGTTATAGCCGGAAAATTGTCGCGCGGACGTATTGAGCTCGGTCTTGTGCCGCTCGGCGCGCTTGCAATTGTCGTTTTCTCGTTTATCCTGTTCTTTACGCCGTTCGTTCCTCGGGAATTGGCGTCGCCCCACTCTTTCGGTTTCATGTTTGCGGGAACGGGTCTTCTTCTGTTGGGTCTTTCTGCGACAATGTACGACTTGCCGCTCGTCGCCGTTCTTCAAACGGAAAGTCCTGCGGAACATCGCGGTCGTATTTTGGCGGCGTACAACTTCTTTTCCTTTGCGGCAATGGCGCTCTTCGCCGTATTCCAGAGTTTTCTCGGCGGTCTCCCTTTAAGGGAAACGGTCAACGAGAAGGGAGAACAGGCGCTTACCGGGCTCAACGGCGCCGAGATTTGGTTAGTCTGTTCGGTTATCAGCATACCCGTGCTCTATCTGACTCTCCGAGCGTTTGCGATTCCCCTTCTGCGCGTCCTCGTTACGAATTGGCTTAAGATTACGTACGGGATGCGCGAGTACGGCGTCGACAATATTCCCAAAGAAGGTCCCGTTCTCCTCCTTGGCAATCACGTGTCATTCCTCGACGCGCTGATCGTTTACACCAGTTCGTCGCGCCCCGTTCGATTCATTTCCGATCAGAATTTCCTCCCGGCAAAGAGCCGCCTGGCGAATTTCGTAATCCGTAAAACGGGCGTAATTCAATTTGATCCTAAATCGCGCAAATCGACGGCATACATGCTACGCGAGGCGCAAACGGCGCTCCAAAACGGCGAAGTCGTCTGCATCTTCCCCGAAGGCGCGATAACGCGCGACGGTCAGACGCGCGCATTTAAGCCCGGCTTTCTCGCGCTTCTTAGAAAGACGCCGAACGCGCCTATTATTCCTTTCGCGATAACGGGACTTTACGGTTCCCGATTTGCCTATGCGAAACCCAAGGGCTATCGCCGCAAGGCGCCCTATCGTTTGACCATATCCTACGGCTCGACCTATTCCGTAGAAGACGAACGAGCCAAAGGCTGCAGCGACGCGCACATCATGCAAAAGCTCTTGCACATCGTCCAGGAGCTTAACATAGACGCGACCGATTACCGCAAGCATCCTGAGAACGTCTTCCTTTATACGCCCGCTCGCGGCGCGATTCGCGGTCTGCGTTTGTCCGGCGCTCGGCGCCACTTTGGCGATTCAACGGGCAAAGAAACGACGGGCAAGCAGGCGCTCCTCCAAATCCTTGTTCTTCGTCGACTACTTCACCGCATCTTGCCGCCTGAAAAGTTCGTCGGCGTTCTTCTTCCGACGTCCGTGGCAGGGGTTTTGGTCAACGCGGCGCTCGCTTTTGATCGTCGTATTCCCATCAACCTGAATTACACGTTTACAAACGACGTGAATAATTACTGTATTCACAAGGTTGGCATTAAGACGATCGTCGCGTCCTCGCAACTTCTTAAAAAGCTCCCTAAACTCGATCTCGAAGCGGAGGTTTTACCTCTCGAAGAAGTCGCCAAAAGCAATATTCGTACGAGCGACAAGTTAGTCGGCTTTCTTGAATCGCTTCTGCCGACTTGGCTCCTTGAGCGTATTTTGGGACTAACGAAAGAGAAATTGACGGATATCAACACGATCGTCTTTACAAGCGGGTCGACCGGGTTGCCCAAGGGCGCCGTTCTGACAAACGCGAACATCTCGGCAAACGCGCAAAGTTTCGCTCAGTCCGCAATGCCGGCGTACAATTTGAGTCTCTGCGGCGTGTTGCCCTTTTTCCACTCCTTCGGCTACACCGTTACCATATGGTTTCCGCTTTATCATCCCTACGCGTGCTATTACCACTACAATCCTCTGGACTATAAAGGCGTCGCCGCCGTTATTAAAAAGTATCGTCCCGATCTTTTCGTAACAACTCCGACTTTTATGCGAACGTACATTCGAAAATGTTCCAAAGAGGACTTCGAATCGGTTTACTTCCCCATCGTCGGCGCGGAAAAGGCGCCAGCTCAACTCTACGCTGATTGCAAGGAAAAGTTTGGCGTCGGTCTCAACGAAGGTTACGGCGCAACTGAACTCTCGCCCGTTTTCAGCCATAATATACCGGAATGCGACGCGCCCGACGACATTACGCCGTATCATAAGGACTTCTCCATAGGAACGCCCGATCCCAATTTCGTCGCCAAGGTCGTCGACATGGAAACCGGCGAAGAGCTTCCGCCCAATACGTCGGGCATGATGCTGGTCAAAGGTAATTCCGTTACGGAAGGATACTACGAGGATCCCGAAAGAACGAGTTCTATTTTTAAAGACGGCTGGTATGTAACAGGCGATATCGCCAAAATTGACGAAGACAATTTCATCTTCATAACGGGTCGTGAAACGCGCATTTCGAAAATAGGCGGCGAAATGGCGCCGCACGCGTTCATCGAAGAGAAGCTTCTGGAAGCGCTCAAAGATATGTCGGATCAACCGAACAACGAGCAGGACGGCGACGATTCGTCAAGCTCCGGCGGGCTCAATCTCGTGGTAACCGCAGTTCCCGACGAACGCAAAGGAGAAAAGCTCGTCGTACTTTACGTCGATCTCCCTTGCGCCCCCGAAGAACTCTGCAAACGCGCGCTCGACGCCGGCGTCTTACCGCAACTGTGGATTCCCGCCCCCGCCAATTTTAAACAAGTCCCAGAAATTCCCATTCTAGGAACGGGCAAATTAAACCTTAAGGGAATTCAAGACCTAGCGAAGCAGCTTTACGGAATCAATTAATTCGAGCGCGCTCAGCTCAACGTCTTCCCACCTAAACGCGGCTCCTCGCGCTTCGTCGCGATCTGCCGCGTTTCGTCGTATTGACGTCTAAAATCTATCGCAAGACGCTTAACGCAAGATCGCCGCACGGCAACGCGCCGTTGAACGTCGACTGAATTCCCAACGGTTGCGACAAATGCTCGCAACGTCTCGCGTTTGCTTCAAACCGCTTCTTCATACAAGAACGGAGTAGCCTTTCCAAAACCGGCGCGTCAAAACCCGGCGTGTGTCCCGTCAGCATAATGAACGCGAAGGAATCGTTTAGAAGATTAACGCAGTTCGTAAGAAGCGGTTCAAGATCGCGCGAAAGCCGCCATACTTCTCCGCGCGCGCCGTGGCCATAGGTCGGCGGATCTAAAATGACGCCGTCGTACCGCGATTCGCGTTTGAGCTCGCGTTTGACGTATTTAACGGCGTCGTCGACAATCCAGCGCGCGGCAACCTCTCTTTCGGGAAAAGAAAGCGCCGCGTTGCACTTCGCCATGGCGACAACATTGCGCGCCGCGTCGACGTGGGTAACCTCCGCTCCTGCGGCAAGCGCCGCGAGCGCGCTGCCGCCCGTATATCCAAAGAGATTGAGAATCCTCAAGGGGCGGTTTATCCGTCCGCGCCCCTCTTGGCACAGGTCGTAAATGCGCCTCCAATTCTCCGCCTGCTCCGGAAAGACGCCAAGATGCCCAAAAGGGGACCCCTTCAGTTCGAGCGTAAAGAAGCCGCCGACAGAAAGCGCCCACGGTTTTGAGGAAATAGCGTTCCCCTCGCGATCGCCGCTAGACTCGTTTGTCGATTCCTCAGAAAAAAATACGGCGCCATGTTCCGTCAGAGGACGCCAGTATCCGCGAACCCCTAACGCCGCCGCCTCGTTCTTTCGCGACCTACCAGCTTCTTTTCGCCGTTCGACAAAGGTTGCGTCGGCGCGTTTCCAGACCGAAGGCGAACCTTGACGCAAGCCTTGCGCGCTCGGACAAGGACGATCCAAAATTAACGCGTTAAATCGCTCCAATCGTCTTCCAGCGCCGAAATCAATTAACTCGTATTCTGTTTTTTCTAACATGCGACCACCACCGTTGTTCTCCGCGTGAGAGTTTCAATCAATTATACGGCGCTTTGTATCGTTGGCCAGACGCCCAACTCCAATTAGAAGCCTTCTCACAGGCGGCTCAAAAACATTTCAATAACGCCGGAACAGCATGAAAGATCAAAATAAAAATAAAATAGGGGGTTGAAAAAAAACGATCTAGTATTAGAATACTCTCCACTGCGGGGCATGGCGCAGTCTGGTTTAGCGCGTTTGACTGGGGGTCAAAAGGTCGCTGGTTCGAATCCAGTTGCCCCGACTAATTAGGCGTTTGTCGTCTCGACGAGGCCTTGTTTGATATTGAGAATACCGTTCCGGGGCATGGCGCAGTCTGGTTTAGCGCGTTTGACTGGGGGTCAAAAGGTCGCTGGTTCGAATCCAGTTGCCCCGACTGAAAAAGCCGTCGAAGAGTTCTTCGGCGGCTTTTTTCGTTAATTATCTTCGATCATTTCTTACCCCAAAGCGCGAGTTGAATCGCTTATTTTCCGGTCTCGCACGCTTCCTGATAGACGGTCTTCAATAGAGCCTTGAACCGTTTGTCGTCAAAGACCGCGTCGTTGCGGCAACGGAGATAGAGCGAATCGCGCTCCGCTTCCGAATCGTCAAGTTCCGGTTCAAAACCCAGCTTCTGGTACATTTTCGGCTTGAAGAACCCCTTTGCGGCATTAAGTTGAACGCAAATAAAGTCCTTGTTCTTCGTGTAAACTTGCGCCCAGAGAACGCCGTTTCTCGTAATAAACTCGACAAAGGTCCTTTTATTCCAGACCGTTTTACCTTCTTGATTAACGAGCTCTATCTCGTTAAGAGTTCCTTCCAAAAGGGTCGCGTCCCACAGCGTCTCGTCGCTTGCGCCGGCGAGCCCCTCTTTCGAGAGATGCCAGTCCCTCCCGTCGCGCCGCCACGGCGTCAAATCGACGTCGTCCTTTTTAGATTCGTTTACGCGCGCGGTAAAACGTTCAATGGCGAACTCGAGAAATCTCCAGAACTCGGGCGTGTCAATTTCGTCGTAGGAAAAGACCTTGATTTCCACTTCCTGCCATGCGCCAACCGCTTCGATCTTAATGCGCGACTGAGTTCCACAGAGAGGAATCTCGTCAATTTCATTTAACGGTTTGAGCGCAAGACGCTTGGCGAGAGCGTCGCGATTAAAGGTGTTTTTCGGGAGACGGAACTTCAATTTGAGAAGCCACTCGTCGGAAGTATAGGCGCGCATAAACCAGCCGAAAGATTTTTCAAGCGCGCGCGTCTCAACAAGCGTTTTCGAACTCCAATCAGTATCGGCAAAGGCGTCGTTCTCTTCGAGTTTCTCAACGATAGAGCTCAAGATCTTCGGGCTCCATCGTCGCAATTTCGACGGGGCTTCCAAATGCCAACGTCTTCCGTCGGTCTCCCAGGGCTGGCCTTCGTCCATGCCCTGAGCGACGCTAGCGACGACCTCTTCTGCCGCCGTAGTATCGTCGAAATCGCGCGTCGCGTCTTTCGGGGTCCAAAATTCTCGCTCGACAAAGGTTCCGCGTTCGAAAGTAGAAAAAAGCGCCTCGCCCGTATAGCTACGCAACATAGAGTTCGACTTTTCTCCACCGCGATAGTAAGACTCAACGTACCCCAGCAACTGCTCCGGGGTACCGGCGAAAACGAGTCTTCCCCCTTTTGCGCCCGCCTCCGGTCCGATATCGAGGATCCAGTCGGCGTTCTTAATCACGTCCATATTATGCTCGATCACCACGACCGTATTGCCAAGATCAACGAGGCGATGCAAGACGTTGAGGAGTTTGCGAACGTCGGAAAAATGAAGTCCCGTCGTCGGTTCGTCAAGTACGTAGAGGGTTCGTCCCGAGTCGACGCGCGAAAGTTCCGCCGCAAGCTTAACGCGTTGCGCCTCGCCGCCAGAAAGAGTCGTCGCCGCCTGACCGAGCGGCAAGTAGTCGAGTCCAACGTCGCACAGCGTCTGCAGAATGCGTCGCATCGGGGGTACGTCGGCAAATAGATTCAGCGCCTCCCCGCACGTCGTTTCAAGCGCGTCGGCAATCGATTTGCCGCGATATTTCACTTCAAGCGTTTCCGAATCGTAACGTTTCCCGTTGCATGCGTCGCAAGTAATCCAAATATCCGCGAGGAAATGCATTTCGATTTTAACAAGTCCCGCGCCTTGGCATTTTTCACAGCGTCCGCCTTCGACGTTAAAACTGAATCGACGCTGCGTATAGCCGCGTAGTTGCGATTCCGGCAGTTTCGAATACAGAAGCCGAATAAGATCGAAAAGTCCGGTATAGGTTGCTGGATTCGAGGTCGGCGACGCGCCAATCGGACTTTGGTCGACGCGCACCACCTTGCGCAACGCCTCGGAGCCGATTATGCCGCTACAGGCGTCGCTCGGGAACGGTAGACGATTAAGATCGGCAAAGACGCCTTTATAGAGCGCTTCTTCTACCAGCGTGCTCTTGCCGCTGCCGCTCACGCCGGTAACGACGGTAAACGCAGACAGAGGAATCGGCGCGTCGATTAACTGGAGATTATGACGGCGCGCGCCGCGAACTAACAGCCATCCGGGCTCCCACTGAGGGAGAACGCCGGTATAAAAACGTTCCGCATCCGACGGCGCGGCCGTTGCGTTGCGCGCGTCGGCCTCTTTCCGGCGTTTCTTTTCAGCTCGCGACAGCGGGACGCGCGCTATTTGACGCAAAATCTTTTGAGCGTCGAACAGCAGCTCCTCTTTCGGCGCGCGCGTTAAACTCTTTTTCGTTTCGGAGTCGGCGCTTTTGTCCGAACGGCGTCTTTTTTGGACGACGGCGGTCTCCTTGGCGGCCGAGGAAGCGACGCGTTTAACGCCGCTCGTTTTGCGCGCGGCCGTTTTGACGGTCTTTTTCTCTTGGTCAGGATTCAGATCGAAGAGAGTCGCGTCGGACGTCGGCTTAGCCTTCTTCGTTTTTTTGCGCGTCGAACCTTCGGTCGCGGCGGAATCGTTTTCGGCTCGTTTTGTTCTTCTACGCGTTGTTTCGGTACGCGCCGCAATCTCGCCGTCGGTTTCGCTTGTGGAACCGGTGTTGCGCAAGTTTTTCTTCATAGAAGCGCCTAATACCCTATCGCTAAAAAGACTCGTTAAACGCGCTCGCCGAGAGGTTCGACGTCGCCTTCCTCATGCTTCGTCCATCGCGCCCAACGCGCTGAAACAACCGTGTAATTGTAATCTTTTTCCGGTCGCGCTCAAGGCACGATGCGCCGGTTTACTGGAATCGGAATCGATTCGCGCCCCGAAAGGTAAGCGCCCGATACGGACGACGTATTTTCGCGGAGTTCTTCAGGCGACCCCGTTGCGACGATGAGACCGCCTTGCGCCCCCGCCTTCGGGCCGAAATCGACCAGAAAGTCCGCGTTTTCGATCACGTCGCGATCATGCTCGACGACGAGCAACGTATTGCCCAAATCTCGAAGTTTCTTCATTGCGGAAATGAGGCGATTGTTGTCGCGAGGATGAAGACCTATCGTCGGTTCGTCCAGAACGTAAAGCACGCCGACAAGTCCGCTCCCAATCTGCGACGCCAAGCGTATGCGTTGCGCTTCGCCGCCAGAAAGCGTGCTCGCCGGTCGCGAAAGCGTTAAATACTCGACCCCGACGTCAACCAAAAACCGCAATCTCGCAATGATTTCGTTAATGAGATCGCCCGCAACCTCACGTTCCAGTTCACTGAGTTCAAGGGATTCGAAAAAGTACGCTAGCTCGTCAAGGGGCGTGCGGCATATCTGATCGAGCGTGAGCGAATGAAAACGCACGGCGGCGACGTCGTCGCGCAAGCGACTGCCCAAGCAACTCGAACATTCGCAATCTTCCTCTTGAAATTCCAAACGTCGACGAAACGCGGGCGTCAATCGTCCCGCTTCTTCCAACGCAGGATAAAGCCCTTTATATTGGAATCGATACGCGACCTTGTCCGTTCGACCTTTCGGCGCGTTCAGACCGGCGGCGCGCTCGTCGACGGTTTTCGCGCTTCTGGCAATCTCGAGATCGCTCGCAAGAACGTCGAACCATCGATCGCCGGCGCCGTTCAGAATAAGGCGTCGAAATCGCGAATCGAGGCGTTCGAACGGTACGTCTAGGGGCAATCCAACGTTTCGCGCAAGCGCGCGCATCGTCGCCAGCGTCGTGGGCGAGCTAAAATCTGACCACAGCGAAACGGCGCCCTCAAGGAGCGACAGCTTGGGATCGCGAATAAGCGTTCTGGAACTAAACCCGACTTGAACGCCGCGTCCTTCGCATTGAGGACACCGCCCTAAGGGACTATTGAACGAGAAATGACGCGGCGTTAGCGCCTCGAACGCGCGTCCGCAACGTTCGCAGGACAGCTTTTGACTTAACGTCCTGGTTTCCCAGTCTTTCTCATCCCGCGCCTCGTCGACAATGGCGATCCGAACTTCTTTGTTCCCCCACTCGAGCGCCGTTTCAACGCTATTGGCAACGCGTCCGCGAATCTTTTTACGCTCCCTCGAGTCCATAGACGCTTTCAACTGGACGCGATCGACGACCGCTTCGATCGTATAGACGTTCTTCGGTGCAAGCTCCGGGGGCGCGTCGAGCGTAAAATTCCGACCGTTGACGCGCGCGCGCGCAAAGCCTTGCGCCTTCAACCGTTCCCACAGTCTTGCGTACGTCTCGCCTTGATCGAGCGTAATCGGGGCCATAATCAATAACCTTCGATCTTCTTCGCCGCCGATGCGCATAACGCGCGCGACAATCTCGTCGATCGACTGCGCGCCGACGGGAATATCGCAATCTGGACAGTAAGGAACGCCCAAACGAGCGAAGACAACCCTCAGATAATCCAAAATTTCCGTGATCGTACCAACGGTCGAGCGCGTCGAGCGACTTGTCGTCTTCTGCTCAATGGCGATCGCAGGCGAAATCCCTATCATTTGATCAACGTCGGGCTTCTGAATCTGTCCGATAAATTGCCGCGCATAACTCGACAGGCTCTCAACGTACCGTCTTCTTCCTTCCGCATAAGCGACGTCAATTGCCAAAGACGACTTGCCGCTGCCGCTCGGACCGCAACATACGGTCAATTTGTTTCGAGGGATCGAGAGCGATACGTTTTGCAGATTGTGCTCGCGCGCGCCGCGAATAATAATGGAGTCGTCCGGCTCTTCGTCTTTGTTCTGTTTGGCTTGTTCTTTGGCGACGAGTCGCTCGACCATTTTCTCACGATCGCGCGTTAAATACTCCTTGAGCGCGCGCCCCGTGTGAGAACGCGGATTATTCGCGATATCCTCCGGTACGCCCTGCGCGACGATGCGACCGCCCTCTTCGCCGCCCTCGGGCCCTAGATCGATCACCCAGTCCGCCGTTTTAATGACGTCGAGATTGTGCTCGACAATAAGAACGGTATTGCCGGCGTCGGCAAAATTATGGAGAACGCGCAAGAGGGTTTTGATATCGTCAAAGTGCAAACCGGTCGTCGGTTCGTCGAGCAGATAAATCGTTTTGCCAAAGCTTTTTTTGGAAAGCTCCTTCGCCAATTTAACGCGCTGCGCTTCCCCTCCCGACAAAGTCGGCGACGGTTGTCCCAACTTCATATAACCTAGCCCAACGTCGCAAAGCGTTTGCAATTTCTCGCGAATCTTGGGAATGTTCTCGAATAACTCGAGCGCCGCCTCAACTTCCAGATCGAGAACCTGATCGATCGAGAGCCCTTTGAACTTGACAGCGCGCGTCTCTTGATTGAATCGCGCGCCTCCGCACACGGAACAGGTAGCCCAAACGTCGGCAAGAAAGTCCATCTCGACTTTAATCGCGCCGTTTCCCTCGCACGCCTCGCAACGCCCTCCGGCGACGTTGAAGCTAAACCTTCCAGGCGCGAATCCGCGAGCGCGCGCTTCCGGCGTTTCAGAATAGAGCTTGCGAATGTCGTCGAAGAGCTTGATATAAGTCGCGGGGTTCGAGCGCGGCGTTCTGCCGATCGGCGTCTGATCGATCGAAATGAGCTTCTTTAAATGCTCGATTCCATCGATACCGTCATGATCGCCAGGATAGCCAATCGCATGATTGAGTTCTCGCCCGAGCGCCTCTCGCAAAATATCGTTGACCAGCGAACTCTTACCGCTACCGCTCACGCCCGTTATGCAGACGACGCCGCCAAGAGGGATGTGAACGTCGATATTCTTCAAATTATGATGGCGCGCGCCACGAACGACCAACTCGCGCCCGTCAAGTTTTCGGCGTTGGCGCGGCGTTTCAATCTGCTCCTTACCGGCTAGGAAACGCGCGGTCACGCTTTCCTCTGGCTGGGACTTGAGCACGTCGGCGACGGTTCCGCTCGCTACGACGCGACCTCCCCGCGAGCCCGGGCCCGGTCCAAAGTCGACGAGGTAATCCGCCGCGAGCATGGCGTCTTCGTCATGTTCAACAAGAATAATCGAATTGCCAAGATCGCGCAACTTTGCAAGAGTCGAAATAAGTCTGTCGTTATCGCGAGGGTGCAAACCGATCGACGGCTCGTCAAGAACGTAGAGAGCCCCGACGAGACCGCCGCCAATCTGTCCGGCGAGTCGAATGCGTTGCATCTCGCCGCCCGAAAGAGTCGGCGCAGGTCGTCCCAGAGATAAATAGCTCAATCCGACGTCGGCAAGGAACCCCAGACGCGAGGTTATCTCTTTGAGGAGTTCGCGCGCGATAATCTTGCCGGAATCAGAGAGCTTCAGCTCGCGGAAGAATTCAGCGGCGTCGCTGATCGACAGCTGGGCGACCTCCGGCAACGAGAGTTCCGGTTTCTCAGCAAAAATCGGCGCGGAAGATTTCGTCTCAATTTTAACGGCGCGCGCTTGCTCGTTAAGACGCATTCCCTTACAAAAGGAACATGGAATCGTCGCCATATAGCGTTCCATAACGTCCAACTGCGCGCGATTCGTCGTCTCGCGATACTGCTTCTCCATTTTGGGAATGAGTCCCTCGAACCGACCGCTCCACTTGTGTTCGTTACCGGCGGTCTTCCAAGAGTACGAGACGGGCGTATTGCCGACTCCCCACAACCAATCTCGTCGCACGTCTTCGTCGAGCTCTTCCCAAGCCGTTTCTAAGACGTCTCTCGCCTCAAGTCCCCGCTTTTCAGCAATTGCGGTCGCAATTCCCAGATAAATATGCTGCTTCCAACTGCTGAGATCCTGCCATTTGCCAATTGGCGCGATACAGCCCTGCTGAAAGGAACGCGACTTATCGGGAATGAGCAGATCCGGATCGAAAGTATACGACGCGCCCATGCCTTGACAGTATGGGCACATTCCCTGCGGATTGTTGAAACTAAACATCTGCGGGGACGGTCGTTCAAAACTCACGCCGCACTGCGGACAAGCGTAATCGGCGCTGAAGTATAGTTCCCGCTGGTCGGACGGCGAATTGGAATCGTCCAAAACGTCGACGGGATTAGCCAGCCAGTCGTCGTCGAGCTCGTCGAAAGCAAAGACGGGCTCTCTGCGCGCAGACGTTTTGGCGCCTTGCAACGCCGCGTCTTCCGTCGCGGCGGGCGGGTCGACGATCACGATCATTCTTCCGCGTCCCAGTCGCAACGCCGCGTCAATCGCTTCGGTAATCCGTCTATAGTTTTCCTTCGACTGGGTCGCTCGGTCGACAACCACGTCGATTGAGTGTCGCGTTTGGCGGTCAAGCTCAATTTCAACGTCAAGCGAGACGAAACGCCCGTCGATACGCGCGCGGCGATACCCGCCTTTGCGCATTGAATTCAAGAACTCGACGCAACGTCCTTTCTGACTGCGCGCAAGTGGCGCCAGAAAAGTAATTTTTGACCCCTCTGCAACGACCTTGATATGCTCAATAATCTGCAGTCTCGTTTGCGCTTCTATCTTGCGTCCGCACTTTGGGCAGTACCCTGTTCCGACGCGCGCGTACAAGACGCGCAGAAAATCGGAGATTTCCGTTATCGTACCGACCGTCGACCGCGCGTTCTGCACGCCCGTCTTTTGAGAAATGGAAATAGCGGGACTCAAACCATAGATCTGATCGACGTCGGGCTTGGGAAGTTGTCCCAAAAATTGCCTGGCGTAGCTCGAAAGACTTTCGACGTATCGTCGTTGCCCCTCGGCATAGATCGTGTCAAAAGCCAACGAGCTCTTTCCGCTCCCGCTCACGCCGGTAAAGCAGACGAGTTGCGAATTTGGCAAAATCAAATCGACGTTATCCAGATTGTGCTCGCGAGCGCCGCGAATAGTAATATGAGACATAGCGCGCTGACAGGATGGGGCCTAAAATAACAGTCGTTCGTCGTTAAGACGTCCGCCCAACTTATCGTGTTCCTAATAGGAAAGGCGAAACGGCGCTTTTGTAAAACGCCGTTTCATTCGTCGAAATAACGGCCGCTAATTAAAAGACGAAATCGATTCTGGCAAGTCGTTCGGCAAGACTTTCCATGAGTTCGTCTTCCTTTTCCTCCGTGTCGGCGAGATAAGTCACAGAGAAACGCAGATAGGCGCCGGCGTTGTCCCACGGAACGGTGCATACCGACTGTTCGGTAATAAGAAATTGCCCGACCTCTTCCGCGTTGGCAAAGCGTCGTCCCTCGCGCAATCCCTTCGGGGCTCTCGCGTATAAGAAGTAGGTGCCGCCTGGAACTTGGCAGTCAAATCCAAATTTATTCAGCGTATTCACCAATTTCTGGAGACGTCGCAAATACTTCGCGCGTGCCTGATCGGGAATCGAATCGTCGTCCAAAGCGAAAGCCGCCGCCTTTTGAATCGCGAGGAATTGACCGCTGTCGCTATTGTCTTTAACGTCGGCAAAAGCGTGAACAATCCGTTCGTTGCCGCAGACCCAGCCCAAACGCCAGCCGATCATGTTCCATCCCTTTGACATGGAATGAACCTCGACTCCAACGTCCTTCGCGCCGTCGACTTCCAAAAAGCTCATCGGACGATTCCGGAAACTAAACATCGAGTGCGCGGCGTCCTGAACGACGACGAGTTCATTCGTCTTCGCAAAATCGATCACCTTTTCAAAGAAAGCCGTCGAGCCAAGTTGCCCCGTCGGACTATTCGGATAGTTAATGACGAGCATCTTAGCGCGCTTGCGAATATCGTCGGGGACGGATTCGAGGTCGGGATAGAAGTCGTTCTCGGGAACGAGGGGCAGGTTGAATACCTCTCCTCCGTTATAGCGCGTGTGAGTTCCAGCGACGGGATAGCCCGGCGTAGTCATAATCGTCACGTCTCCCGGATTGATGAAGACGTCGGGCAACATTGCCAACGCCGGCTTGGAACCGATCGAGTGGTTAATTTCAGTTTTCGGATCCAACTCGACGTTGAAACGTCGCTTCATAAAGCGTGCGACCGCCTCCTTGAATTCAAGGCATCCATTGTCGGCATAGCCTCGGTTCTCGAGCCGATTGAGTTCTTCGGTCATTTTCTCGCGTACTTGCGGAGCCGCCATCTCGTCGTTTTCGCCAATTCCAAAGTCGAGGAGTCGTCGCTCGGGATGTTCGGCAAGCGCCTGGCGCTTTGCTCTTTTGATCTTCTCAAATTTGTAGATTTCCGTGCTCTTACCGTAATTGACGCCGCCGATTCGATCGGCAAAAAGCTTTTGAAAATAAGGATCGCTCATTGCTCTCGTTCTCAATCTTTCGGCGTCTCGTAGGAACGTCGCGCCGACCTTGTTATGTTACAAACGACCTAACGACGAACGCACGCCCGTCGCCGACTCTCGCGGGATCGCCTGACTTATAAGCGTCCCGGGAAACCTATATTATACCCGATAGACCAAAGCGCGCGACTCCCCGCGACTCTCTTTTCCGAAAAAAATCATTTTTCCCCACCGCTCGCGCGAAAGACATTTCAGAGCGTTATCCGCCCGCCCCCGAGTAGTCGATCGCGCCAGTAGCAAACCACAGACTGCCCTGGCGCGACGCCGTAACATGGCGCGTCCGTTGAAACTTTGAACGAACCGTCCTCCTCCACGCGCACGGTCGCCGCCGTCGACTCGTTACGATAACGAATCTTGATTTCGCACCTGAAATCCTCGCCGACGGGAACGCGCGCATGCCAATTGGAATCGACGGCGTTGATTTCGGAACGCGCTAACGCGTCGTAAGGACCAAGTACGACGGCGCGAGTCGACGAATCGACGCTCTGAACAAAAATTCGTTCGCCAAATCCCATGCCTAGTCCCTTTCGCTGCCCGATCGTATAGCGCTCGTAGCCGCCGTGCCTACCGATAACCTTTCCTTCCAACGATAGAAACGGTCCGTCCGATTCGCGAGGCACAGATTTCCAGCGTTCAGGCTCCTCATCGACAATCTTTCGAATAAAGTCGACGCGTCCGTCGTCGGGTATAAAGCAGACTTCCTGACTATCCTTTCGAGTCGCCACGCAAAGCGCTCGCTCTTGCGCCATTTTCCGCACGCCCGACTTCTCGAAGGCGCCAACGGGAAAAAGCGTGCGATTTAACGCGGCTTGCGCGATTCCATAGAGAAAATACGACTGATCCTTAGGAGAGGGAGAGCGCGTAATGCAATAGTCGGAGGGAGATTCTGCAAGCCACTCCGGCAGAGTAGCGGCGACCTCGGGCGCGTTTATTCGCAGGTCGTCAATCCATTCGGCGACGCGCCGCTTTTGGACGTAGTGACCCGTTGCGAGATAATCGGCGCGCCATTGCGTCGCTACGTCGGCAAGGAGTCCAAACTTAATCTTGCGATTGCATAAAACGCAGGGATTTGGAGTCTGAGCGGCGTAATACCGTTCGACAAAGTCGTCGACGATCTCGGTAAAAGGCGAGTCAAGATCAAGAAGATTGAGCTCTACGCCCAGCGAATTTGCTAGATCGAAAGCAGAAACGGCGTCCGCTGGAATTGCGAAAGGCCAGCCTTCGCGTCGCCAGTCGACCTCTTTGAGGGATTCGACGCCGACGCCGTCCACGCGCCAGACGCGCAATCGAGAATTTGCGTCGAGACGCGCGAGGAATTCGTCCATTTGCTCCGGGGCAAGAGAACGTTGGTACCGATGGCGCATAAAAAGCCCCGCAAGTTCGAAACCGCGTTCGAGCAATAAGGCGGCGGAAACCCCGCTGTCGACCCCGCCTGAAAGCGCCATTAAAACTTTTTCCATGAGATTATCCGTCCTTTCCTAAAAAAGCGCGACGATAAACGCGCGTTAAGTCGTCGCAAATCGAAAACTCACGCCCAACAGACGGAGTTGCGGGAATTCGACCTACTTCAACTCATAAAGAGAACTAGCGCGCCTCGTTCATTTTAGGCGCGTTCTTCAACCATTCTTCGCCAATATACCGTCCTAGAAGATAAAACTTCTGGTCGGGATACCACAAAACCGTCTTTCCATCGATGCGCGTAACGCTAGTATAGAAAGAATTTCCAGACGGTCGATCGACGAAAAGTTGCGGCTCGCCAAACCAGATCGGTTGGCGCGCGTTCGCTTGATAGGTTCCAGCTATCAAGTAAAGAGGACCGCGATTCTGCCATGGATTCTTATCGTCAAAATTGTACTTATTGTGAATCATTGCAAAGTAACGCCCGCTACCGGCAGTTCCCCCTTCCCAATCGTAGAGGGGGCACGGCGAAATCGGGTGCAAAAAGGGCGTTCCATTATCGCGATCACGCAGAATTTCGGGCTCCGTCCAATTCTCGCCGAGATCGTCGCTTACCGACCAGCACGGATATCCTATTCCCGTTCGCATAAGGGCAAAGAGTCTTCCGTCGGGCAGTTTCACGATGGAAGGTTCTTCGCAGTATGTTCCTTTGGTCAGCACGCGGTCGTCGGTCATGAACCACCGAACAATAAGATCGCGCGGTTCAGGATCGGCGTCGATATTATCGAATCGAATAAATTCAGTAACAGTCCGATACTTACTGTGGAGTTGCGGCGCGGCGTAGCGCGTTACGCCGACGAGATACTTGCGCTCCGGTCCTAGCCGCAACGGGTGTTGCCACACGACCCATTCTGGCGGAATCGTCTCGTCAGGCGAATCGTTCGAGGTTCTCGGCATGGGGATTTGTTGCGGCTCAGACCATGTTTCCCCCAAGTCGTCGCTGTAACATCCCATCATGAACCCGGTGTGCTGGCGATTCGTTGAAACCTTGCCCTCCTGGTACTGGTCGTAGATCACGTAAATCCGTCCGGATTCAGACGTCATAGCGAACCCCCAGCTCGCAATCGGCTTATCGGAGTCAAAAGTCGGGGGCCCAACCAAAACGCGCGGCTCCTCCCACGTTTTCCCGCGATCGAAACTCCTCATAAAAGCGACGTGCTGGTCGAGAGATCCTTCGCAGGTCGCCTGACATACGGTAGCGAAGAGCATTCCTTTTGGTCCTTCGAAGACCTGGAAATGGTCGTTATAGCAATCGCCCAGTTTCTCCGGCTCCACTTTCGGCACGTAGACGATAAAATCAGGCGTCGTATGTTGGACGTCCTTCTGAAACTGAGGTTTTTGCGCGCGTCGATTCTCTAATGTGGCGCGAATACGTTCGGCGTACTCCGCCTTCCAATCGTCGTGATTCGCGCTCTGCTGCGCCATGCACTCGCTCGCGCGTCCTAAGAGACAAACAACGAGAATTGCCAATATTGCTCGCGACCAAAAAGCGTTCACTCTCATTCTCCTTACCTCCGCTTTCATGGAAAATAGACTCGCAACGCACGAGGCGCGCGATATTCGGCGATTATATCGAGAGCGTCGCAAATAACAATGGGAATGGAATTGCGCCCAGTCTTTATTGAGCGGGTCTCGCGCTCTGAACGGCGGTTATTCGTCCTGAATCGCGGCGCGTTTCGGACGAGCAAAGTACGTCGACGAGAAACATGGTCCCGGCAGTACGCTCGACTCATTTTCATAGGAATCGCCCGATTCCGCCCACGCTTCCGCTTCGTCGCTTAATTCGTTAAGAAGCTTCTCGATTTGAACGCGATAATGCTCCAGGCCGTCGCGGTCAAGGTCGGGCGGCACCATAATGTCGCCGCTGGGAATGCAACGCGCTCGCGATCCTACTCTCGGTATAGCAAATCGATCCCAGCTGTTGAAACGGAAAGGACGATCATATCCAACGCCCATGGCGACGATCGGAATCTGCAATTTCGAAGCGAGGAAAACGCAGCCGGGCGCTAAAACGCGTCGCGGTCCGCGCGGTCCGTCGGGAGTAATCGTCAGGTGAAAAGACTCTTCCTGTTCCTTACGCATCATTTCGCGCAGCGCCTGAACGCCGCCGCGATTCGTAGAACCGCGCACGCCGTCGAAACCGAGCAATTTCGCAACGTCGGCGAGGACGTCCGCGTCGGAATGCTTACTCAAGAGCATAGCGAGTCCACATCTCTTACGCAAATAGATAAAATATTGGATGTACTCGTGCCAAAAGATATAGATTCTGCGTTTGCCGTCGTTCGGATAGGCGGGGTCAATAATCGGATCGTAGTATGCAACGCGGTAATCGAGGGTAGGCGCGATAAGATGAACGCCTAACGATACGAGCGCTCCAGCGGCGCGAATGAGCGTCTTATTTCGAATCTTCATTGTTCTTTCTCACCGTTGGCGCTCTCTTGAACGCGACCATAGTATTGGTAAAAACTGCACGGATTATAAGACAATTTTTCGCGCGCGGCAAGACGAACTCACGCTAAAGAGAACGGCGCGCCCCCTCTAAAAGGAGCGCGCTATAATATAGGGATTGAAACGCCGCCTCAAATAGAACCGTTTGGCATTACGGCTGATTGCGATCCAGTAGCGGAGCCGTGCAAAGAGACGTCAAAATCCTCTTCCTCTTCTTCCCCAAGGACGTCGGCGCCGTCCCCGGACGGCGCGAAATCAAAGTTCTCGTCGCCCAAACCGGGACCAAAGTGCGATCGCGGAGAATTAGAAACTTCAAACCTGTAGTCGTCGAAAGCAGGATCGCTGAGAATCTTTCCCGCCTTATCCGGATCGGCGTAGAGGACGACGTCGGCGTCGTAATGGGGATTGACGTACGACGGGGCTCTGGGATCGGTAAGATCGACGTCTTCCGCCAAGACCTCGGCGAAATCGGCCGGGGTCGCCGTCGGAGAACACAATTTCGCATTCTTAACCAGATCGGCGCGCAACTGATCGCGATATCGAAAATCGTTGTAAACGAAAATCCCCAGACCAGCAAGGGCAACGGATACGGCAAAGAAGAAGAATCGATCCTTACGCGACCTCCTTGCAGGCTCTTCCGTTTCCTCGGTCTTAACTCTCGGCTCCACGGTAAGCGGAGTCGTTTCGACGCTCGGGTCCAGCGGACGTATCGGATCGCCGCGATCAACCCTCTTCTGAGTCTTTTCAGGTTCGCTCTCGGATTTTTTTGGCTTCTCAGGACTTTGCGGCGGCGGAGTCGGGGTTGAGAGGGTTAAAAAACCATCGGGATAAAAGAGGTCTTCTCGAACCTTTGTCGGCTCCGGCGGTCGGTCTTTGCGCGCGGCGTCGACGGCTGAATAATAGTTCGGCGAATGAAGGTCTCTCGAGGGCACGAAAAGGGGCGCCGCATTTGTTCCAGAGGCGGAGTCGTCCGCACGCTGCGCCCAGGACTCACGAGCGCCAACGGTCAGACACGCGAGTAGACATAGAACCGCCGCCGCGCGCGCGAATCCAACGTCGCGCCCAGCGTCCCGTCCAACAATCGCGAGGTCTCGCATTTTTTCATGCATGTTACTCATCATCAGTTCTAGCCGTCGACAATCCTGAATCCTCAGTACAGTGACTAACGTCGCGTCGCCCGTCCACTGACGTCGCTCCACAACGCTTCCATTCTAATTATAAACAGAAAGCGCCGAGGATGCAATCGTCTCAACGTTGAAAAATGAAAAAAGGACGTTCGAGCGCTACGCTCCCCTATCCTTCCCTTTCGACCGCGAAAAGAAAATAGAAAAAAGAAATCCGCCGAGAAAAGGATAGATTCTCAAAACGAACCTGCACAACCTATGCGGACGGCAAGTCCAACTCAAACCGTAAACTTTCTCACTGGACAGGCCGAGGCAGAAACAATCCAAGTTGAAAGATTGAAATATGGAGCGCCGGACTGTAAGCCGGATTCTGTCCTCTCGCTATGGAGAAGCACGGTCATTTATCTCGACGATTAGTCGCCTAATCGCTCTAGCGGATTACCTGCGTCTTGAAGACGGATCGCCTTCCGTTTACGAAAAACGCGACGCGTTTTACCCTTGCTCCCAACGGGGCTTGCCATGCCGTTTCAGTTGCCTGAAACGCGGTGAGCTCTTACCTCGCCGTTTCACCCTTACCTCCTAACGGAGGCGGTTTGCTTTCTGTTGCGCTTTCCCTGGTCTTGCGACCGGCGGGCGTTACCCGTCGTTGTATCCTATGGAGTCCGGACTTTCCTCAGGAAATAGCTCAAACGCCAATTTCCCGCGACCGTTCGTCCAACGCTCGCGTTAGATTATATGCTCGCGCGGTAAAAAATCAATACGAGCCCAATAAGAAAAGACGGGCGATTCCCGTAGCGAGAACCGTCCGTCTTTCTTTCATTTAGAGTGGACTCGTCGTTGAGACGCGTAGGTCTTCGTCGTAGTCCTCGCGTTCAGCGCGCGTTAGTTGCAACCAGCAACGGCGGGAGCGCACGGGGCGGGAGCCGGAGCCGGATCGCCGCAACCGCACGGCGCCGGAGCGACGTCGACGGGTCCGCAGGTCGCGCAAGATCCGCAGTCGACGATGCAGGGCTTCAGGAAACCGCAATCGTCGGTCGGGGTCGTGACGTCGGCGAGAGCGCTGAATGCGCCGTGTACGAGCTTGCAGACGCCGTTGATCGGACGATGAACCGCATTATAGAGGCAAGGAGCCAAGTACGGGAACATTGGGCCGCAGCAATTCGGCGCGGGCAAAGCGGGCGCGCAATCGGCGCATTCGCCGCATCCACCGCAGGACGGAGCCGCCGGAGCGCCGCAATTCGGGAGATTGGCCTTGACGATCGGACCGCACGAAGGCGCGGCAGGAGCGGCGCAGGGGGAGCAGGGAGTGCAGGCGGGAGTAATCGTGCAAGTGGAAATGCACGGACGGCAAGCGAGCAACGAGCGGAGACCGCCGAAGAGTTCGCAAGAGGAACCGGTGCAGGACGCGCAAGGGGCGCAACTCGTGCACGAGATATCGGAGGCAGCGGCGCAAGGCGCGCAGTCTTGAGCAAAAGCGCTCGCGGAGGCAAAAATAGCCGCCAGAGCAACAAAGCAAGCAGTCAAACGAATTTTCATAATAGGTAAACTCCTTTTAAACCTGGAAAACCGAAGGGTCAATTAGCCGCTACTCCGCGTCAATCCATTCCGAAGATATCGAATCGTTCGATCAGCGCGTTTGAGTTCCTTTCTCAAACTCTGGGCTTGACCAATTGGCTTGCCCTAGCGCGTCGTTCGAATTCATCAATACAACGCGACTAATTGGGCTAGGACCTTTCGGCGAAATACTAGACGACCGAAGTCGTCATGATCGTCGTAATCAATCCGGCCGACGCGTCGTTCAAAGACTCGACGTCGAACGGAGGACTAGCAAACTTTCCAACGCACTCGTCGTTGCAAAGAGTCTGCGTCTAGCGAACGCTGGAAAAATTGCCTTATCTTTATCGACTCTCGCCTAAGCGACCTTTAAAAGATTTCGCAAATTCCCTTCGAATTCGCTTACGGCAAGGTAGCGACGCGCACGTCCGCAGGACGCTTGCGCCGACCGCCCGGCCGACGCCATTAGTATCGGAAAGGTTGAAAAGCAGACTTCAGAAAAAGCCGGCGTTCTTTTTTAACGAAATCGCCGCGAGCACGTCGTTGTTTCTTCTAAATCGACGTCGTTTACAAGGCGTTCTCGGCGTCGACCAAGGCGTTAAAACATCGTAAAAATACGCGTTGAAATGGCGTTCGACGTCTTTTTACAACGTCGCGGTTCCAACAAAGAAAGCGTTCTCATAACGCGACAAAAACGCCCGAAAAAAAACTGAAAAAGACTGGCAAACGGAAACCTTAAAGGATCAATAGTATCATAGAGTTAGGCATTACGCAAGCTTAAACGAACACAACGATAATACCTTAAATTTCGCCTGTATCGACAAAACAAAACAGAGAAGATATAACGATTATTATCTTTTCACCTATCGTACGACGACCGCGTCAGACGCGTCGTACGAGAAAAAAGGCTCTCCCCGGCAAGACCGAGGAGAACCTTTTTCACAATTGCGTATTCGCATTACCGGGACGTCGCGCCCGACTACAACGCGGCGTTAAACGCGTGCGCGTCGGCGCGGGCCGCAGTCTGCTCGAGCTTCAACGCTTCGCGAACGCCAATCGAAAGGTATAGATCGCCGTTGAAATCGGATTGCGAACGACTCGGGCGGCGAATGTATCCAACGAACTCGCGTTCGGCTCCGGAAGCGTTCTCTTCGCGTTCCGCGCTCGACTCGGCAATCTCCTGAGCGTACGCTTGGTTCGTCGGCGCCATTCGCGACTGACGTTCCAGCGCCGCCGCGATATCGACGTTCGGCGTTACGCCGACCCCACTGTAGGCGCGTCCTTTGGGCGAGTAGAACTTCTCGGTCGTGAGACGCAGACCGGCGATCGGCTTCTGACTGGCGCTCGCCACGTTAAGCTGAACGATCGCTTGAACCGTACCCTTGCCGTAGCTCTGAACGCCGACGACGACCGCTCGACCATTCTCCTGCATCGCGCCCGCGAAGATTTCAGCCGCGCTCGCGCTATTCCCGTCGACCAAAAGGACGAGCGGCAACGAATAAGCGTGCGCGTTGTGCGCGCGAAACGCATGGTAACCGTTGCGACCGCGCGTCTGAACAATCATCTCGTCTTCCAGAAAGAGTTCCGACACGCTAACCGCTTCTTGAAGCAACCCGCCGGGATTCTGACGCAGGTCGATTATCAACGCCTTGGCGCCCATCGCAACAAATCGATCAAGAGCAACGGCAAGTTCGCCCGTCGTCGTCTTCTGGAAACACGATATCTTTAGGTAGCCGATCGAGCCGGGCGTTTCCAACAACTTCGCGTCTTCTACGCTCGGCACCTCAATCGGACGCCGAACCGCCGTAATCGTGCGCTCGAAACCGCTCGCGCCGCGAAGAACGAGCGTCGTTTTTTCACCTTCCACGCCCTGGAGGAGATCGCCGACCTCGGCGCCCGTGAGATTTTCCGTCGTCTGTCCGTCAATCTCAACGAGCTCGTCTCCCACGAGAATTCCCGCTTCTTCAGCCGGACTTCCTGGAATAACGCGCGCGATTTTATTAGGCGCGTCGATCTTCAACTCGACGCCGATTCCAACAAATCGTCCGTCGATGAGTGAAAAAACGTCGTCGACTTGCACCGGCGTCAGCGAGGCGGAATACGCGTCGAGCGAACAGACGGCAGAAGCCAGGAATTCGCAAATCGTAGCCGACTCAGGAACTCCTAATCGTCGCTGAAGCTGACGCGCCATCCACTGCACCGCACGCCAGACGTCTTCCTTATTGCGAAAACTCTCGCTCTTCAGACGGTCGCGCATGATTCGATACGTTTCAAGTCCGACCGACCTGTACGTCAACGGAGCTTTGTATTGACGATAGAACAAGTCTTCTTCGAGCGCCTCGCCAAGCCCGGCGACCCCGAAATCAAAGAGTTCGCGGTACGCCGGCGAGTCGACGTGATAGCGATCGATATCGTCGAAAACCTCGTCGAAAACAACGCGCGCGTCGTCTAACGTGGCGCGAGTCGTTAACGCAACGAAAGATCCGTCCTGATAGCGCGCGCCAATCTCCTGACGCCGTCGCGCTTCAGCGAACTTCGCGCGCAACGGCGCAGAATCTGGAAAAGATCGCAGCCCTTTCTCAAAGCGTTTTTTCGCGTCGAACCATCGCTTTTGCGCCATGAGTTCTTCGCCTTCTTCGAGAATTCGGGTCGCTTCGTCGTTCGTAGCGAGCGAAAGATCGACTACGGACGTCGGTCGCGAACGCTCCAGTTTAACGTCGCGAGCTTGCGAAGGATCAAGCGCGCGTAGCGCCTTGGGCGCCGCGCTTGACCGCATAGTCGCCGTCGGGGTCCACGCGGATGAACTAGCGTTCGGTTCGCTGCCCGAGACGGGAAAACAAAGGATAAGCGCCGTACAAAAGCCGACGCCCATTCGGAGGATTGATAACATGTTTTCACCAAACGACCGTCGTCGTCGGTTTGTCGATCTTACGGACGAGCGTCCTGCTCAAACGCGCTCCGCGCATTTCTCCAAAGATCGAAATGGAACTCCTTTTCAGTCGCCCTCCTAGCGAAGCTGCCGGTGGAGAAAAATCTCGCGTTGTTCGCCGCGCGCCACGCGCGTTCGGCATAGCGAACGCGCGTCGTTTGCGCCGTTGAAACGCCGTGAGCGCCGTCTTCTCGACAGAACTCGCGCGCTTTTCAAAACCGCTTCCATATAAAATAACGTCGTCGCGGCGTTCGTCTCGTACGACCTCAACCGCGCCGCTTGTTAGCAACGCGCTGTAGGTAATACGTTCCGCTTCGCCGTCAACGTTCAAAAAGCTCCCAAATAAATCGACGAACGCAGACGCTGGTCGACACAATCGTTAAATTCGCCCCAAATTCATCCGCATTCCTTTCGTCTTGCGGTTTGACGCGATTCGACGTCGAGCCGTTGCGGCGCGTCGTGGACGCATGAAAACTTTTCGCTGTGATAGAATCGTAAATCGTCCAGGCCTTCGTTCAGGAGAAAGAGACGTTTTTTCGTAATCCCTCAAAACGAGACGCCGGTCGAACGCATGAAATTGCATTTTAAGAAAATATCGAGGAGAACGTTTATTAGGGGAACGTTTGAGAAATCTGTTCTTTCAAATGGAGCGAACGTCGCGAATAGTATGATTCTGACGAATGGAACAAAAACGCGGAGGAACGAGTAAAAGTCGCCAAAATGTAAATTGGAAAACCAAGGTTGACTTTTAACGCCGTATTTATTATGATGCCGCCCCCGAAGCGCCGTCTGGAGACGACGCTTTCACGGATGAGAGGGATCATGATGAGGATATATACCCGTTACGTATTTTTCGGCGTTTTGAGTCTTTTTGTTCGCTGTTTGTTAGTGCTCTTCGCACTAACGCCGGTTTTTGTGATCATTCAAACGTCCTTTCAAGGCTATCCGGCGTCGCTCGGCATTAAGGCAATTCCTTATAAAGCGCCGGAACTCCTTTCGATTTTTATACCGATATTCGGAGTTATCGCCATAGCTTATCGTTTTTCGAAAATGCGAGCTAATAACGAAATCATCGCGCTCAAAGCCATGGGAATAGCGCCCTGGCGTATTATTGCGCCCATTTATATCATGATGTTCGTCGTTAGCCTTGCGAACGTGTGGCTCACCGACCTGTCCGCTTACTGGGGCAAGGGAATGTTCCGAAATACGATTATTAACGGATTCGAATCGACGATCATCTCGCAACTGAAGAAGAATCGCACCTTCGCCTTGCCGGGCAACAAGTACGTCATCGACGTTTCCGCGGTAACGGAAGACAACGTGCTCATTAATCCGGTTTTCACATGTAAGAAAGAAGACCTCAACATAAGCGCGGAGCGCGCCGAGATCGAGGTGCAGAATAACGACGATTTGGGTCCGATCGTCGTCGTTAAACTTTACAATACGGAAGCGAACACGCCGAACGCCGTCGCCGCGCTACCGCAAGAATACCCGATCGAACTACCCATTAACGACTTCTTCAAGTCGTTCAGAATCGACCCGCCCGCCTCGAAGAGCAAGGAGGCGCTGGCGACGCTCGACGCCGAGCGTCAGAATTACCATCGCACGCTTGCCGCGCAGGCGAGTTTTGCGCTCCTTTCCGGTAATCTTTTCGAGACGTCGCATCAAGAATGGCGATCGCGCGAATGGCGCGAACGCGAATTCACACGTCGGCGAAACGGTTATCGGTTGCTAGCGCCACGCGCGTGGGCAACGGGTTTCAGTTGTTTCTTTTTCGCATGGTTGAGCGCGCCCTTCGCCATTTGTTACAATCCAGAGGAGCTCAAAACGAAGTATCGAATACCGGAAATACCAACGCCGTTAGTCGCGTGCGTTATAACGCTGGCGCCCTACTTCATGTGCTTTCAAATAGCGCTTCATAACGCTAAGAGCGGCGTTTTACCCCCCCTTTCAATTTGGCTCGGCAATCTCGTTCTCGGCCTGCTCGGCGCATACTATCTTAAAAAGGCGCATTAGTCGTCTGGCGATAACGTAAAGCGTCCCGACCGGAACACGCCGAACGGGACGCTCGTTCGTTAAATGGCTACGGCACAGAATTCGTTATTCCTCTTCATCCGACGTCCATTCGCCCGTATTGGCGTTAAAGATCGCGTCTTCCCTGGCGTCGGGCGTTCGAACAATCGCTTTGAAACAAGCGACGCCTAGCGTACGCTCGTCTGTGGAATTGGCGTGAAAATCTACGGGACGCCAGCCGCGACAGCGAACATAGAGGGTTATTTCATGATTGGACGAAAAATCGTCCGGCTTCGGCTCGACCTCAAATTGCAAAGCGTTTGGACCGGGTTTGATCGGCGCGAGGAGTTGATCGTTAAAATAAACGCCCGGCGTCTCGGAATCTCCGTCTTGCGCCGCCGCCTGGTCGGGCGCGTCTAAAATAAGCGTTACCGTCGCGCGCTCGACTTTCTCAGGAAGAGGCAGAACAAGCCGAGATTCGTCCCCCGACCATCTGAAAGTTCGCGTCGCATTCTCCTCTGGTCCGTACCAATATCGAATGAAACGCGAGTCTCCGGCCGATCCAAGGAGAACTTGATAATGAGTCTTGCCGTCGGGAAACGCGTCGAGAGAATCAAGCTCGTTAGCGGCAAACTGGGTTTTAAAAGGCGAAACGTCGCCGACGACATGAAATCCACCGGGCGCCTGATTCCCAACGGCGGTAACGTAAAGCGCCTTCTTTCCGATCGCCAGGTGCGCGCCGCCCTGCTCAAAAGAACAACCTTGCAACGTCGCGCGCCCCGCTTCGATTTCCACGGCCGCCGAGCCCGTCTTTGCGTTGCGCGAATGAACCTCGTCCCAGTTGACGAATTCGCACGCCGTTAGCGTAACGCGTCCGGTCTTCTGTTTCGAAAGAACGCACGTTTTAACGGGTCCCCAGAAGGAACAATTATTGAGCATAACGGCGCCGTCGTTTTCCTCGCCGATCTCGACGCAGACGGAATCCTCGCTCGTCCAGCGTCCGACGAACTCGCCGTTCGTAATCAACAATCCCTGCTTCTGCGACTGCTCGACCAACACGGCGCGCCGACATGAATCGGCGCCAATTCCCAAAAAGTTTCCGTTCGTCCCGCCCTTTCCATGATCGCTGAAATAGTACCCGCGCCCATAGCCAAAACAGAACGTGTTCGAAACATAATGCCAATCGGTTCGCGCGAATTCAAACGCCGTTCCGTTAACGTTCACCCACTCGCAGTAAGGATCGTCAGGCTTATACAAAACGCCAAACGGCCAGAAGTGCACGTTCTCAATATGCCCAATATCGTAACATTCGTCGACAAAAAGACCTCGCCAGCTGGGATAGCCCGTAACGTTGCGAACGAGATGCCGATGCGCTAAATGAAACCTGATCCCTTCGTACGGATTGAGGAGGCAACAATCGATCACGCCGACGTTTTCCGTGTCTTCCGACGCGACGCACGGCGGATACGGAGTCGGCGGAACGACCGTCATACTCCATTCCGGGTACGTTACCACAAGCCCCTTAATCGCGCTGTTGGAGCCCTTAAGATTAATAAAGGGCGCGCCGTCCGGATTGCCGCGATTAGCATACGTGAGGAGCGTCGTGCCGGTCGGACGCTCGTCTTTATTCACGACGGTCGGCGGAACGCGATATGTCCCTTGGAGAGTTACGCCGGTCGGAACGACAAGGGTTCCGTCGAAACGGAAGCGCCCGCTTGGCAGTTCGACGACGGCGCCGCCCATATCGCCTGCCGCGTCGAGCGCGCTCTGTAACGCCGCCGTATTGTCGAACTTCTCGTCGTTGAGTTTTACGCCGTAATCGAGCGCGTTCAGGCGCGCCTGCGCCGTCTCGTCGGCGTTCGCCGCCGTAATAATACCGCTAAAGGCGACGACGAGCGCCGCGAATCTTGTCGTCCATGTTTTCATAACGTCGCACCTGTGGAATTATTCTCCGATCTCGATTGAACCCGCATAATTCTAGTTCGGATCAGAATAGTATTTGTCCAGAATCTCAAACCAACCCGCCGCCGTCTTGCAGAGCACAAACTCCATACGGAGCTTCTCCGCGTCAGGATGAAGCTTCGAATAAGCGACGCCGAATTTTCGCATAATAGTCGCGCCGCGTTTTTCGCCGTAGAGGTCGAGAACCGCTTGGAAATGTTCCATAATCGTCGCCTTTTGTTCCGCAAGGGTCGGCGGAGGCGGAATCTCGCGTCCTTCCAATGCGGCGCGCGTCTGAGCGAAGAGCCACGGATTACCGATAATGCCGCGCGCTAACGCCACCCCGTCGACGCCGGACGCCTTCATTCTGGCAACGACCGTTTCCGCTGAAAAAAGATCGCCGCAACCGATCACCGGTAGGTCGGGACGATTCCGTTTGACGGCGACGCGCTCTTTAACGTCGCGCAAGAAATTCCAATCGGCGACGCCTTGATAACGCTGAAGGACCGTGCGACCATGGACGGCGACCCCGTCGACGCCAACGTCAATCAGTCCGTCGAGGAGCCGCCAAAAGGCGTCCCGACTTTTCTCGGACTCGTCGTATCCCTTGCGCATTTTAACGGTAACGGGAACGTCGCCAGGTAGAGCGTTGCGCACGCGTCGTGCGATTTCAATTGCGCGCTCGGGGTCAGAAATGAGGTATCCTCCGCGACTCTTTCCGACGACCTTCTTAACAGGACACGCGAAATTTAGGTCGATGAGCTCAAAACCGCACTCGACGAGTCGCAGAGCCGCCGAAACAAATTCGTCGGAAGACGAGCCCATGAGTTGCGCGCCGGTCGGTTTATCGCCGTCTTGCACCGCCAAATAAAAACGCGATTTCGACCGTTTCGAAACTTCAAGGACAAACTGATCGAGAAAGACCTCGCACAGCGCAAAGGACGCGCCGAACTTCCGCGCCAAACGTCGCATCGGCGCGTCTGAATATCCTGAAAGAGGCGCCTGAAGAAGCGGAACGCCTATCGTCAAAGAGCCTATTTTAAGGGGCGGAAAGAGCGGCTCTCCCATACGATGATCCCCGTAGCCAATAAAAAACGTTCTCTCAATAAAAACCGATTAAAGCGAATAATCGTTTTAACCGATACAACTAGTAGCTCGTATGCGCACCCGCAAACGACATGGAAATTATATGCGAAACGCCGACGCGCGCAAGCGCGAGGCGCTCCCCTACCGACAAATAATCACCGATTCGCAACGCTCTTGATTCGTCAAAGAACGTTGCGACCATCCTTGAAACTATCCCGTAAGGCTTAAGACAACTATGCGACGATTCACTTGGAAAACGATTCTGTCCGTTGCGATTCTCTGCGGATTCGCCGGGACTTCCTTTGCGGCGCCCCAATTGTTCTCGGGTAGGTCGAACAAAGTCGAAGCCGACGTCAATAAAGACTACGTTCTGCAGGAGTCGGACGGGCGCTGGTTCATTATGGCTAAGAAATTCTCGGGCGAGGGCGCGGCGCGCCAGGCTAAGCGTCTCGTCTACGAACTACGCGCCTCTCAGAATTTACCGGCGTTTGTTTTCAAATACGACCCTGACAAAATGGACATGGACGCGCTTTCGAGCTATGTGGGCGCGTCTAAGCGCTTCCACTACCAGACGGCGCGCGCGCCGGAATACGCCGTACTCGTCGGTAGTTTCCCGACCGGCGAAGACCCCGGGTTGCAAAAGACGCTCGAAACGATTCGCAAAATGCAACCTCGCGCGCTCAAGGACGATCCACAATCTCAAGCGATCGCCGCTAAGTTCAAGGCGGACGCGAAACGTGATCCTAAGCTAGCGGGCTACGGTCCGCTCGGCGGGGCAACCCCCGTGCCGAACCCGTTGCTTCCGAAAGAGTACTTCAATCACAAAGGGGTCGTCGACGGCTTCGTCGCGAAACTCAATTCCGACAGTCCGTACAGCCTCCTCAACAATAAGAAGATGTATACGGTGCGAATCGCCACGTTCTCAGGCGACTCTAACATGTCGAAATCGTCGGACGTCTCCGGCAATCTCTCCGAACGACTTCAGTACGCGGGTCTGCGAGCCGCCGCACTATGCGAAGCGTTGCGCAATTCGAACGTCGAAGCGTGGGAATTCCACGATCGCGACTGTAGCTTCGTAACGATCGGAGGTTTCGATTCCTACGGAACGCTACAAGAGGACGGCCATATCGAATTGAATCCCCAAATTGGCGCGATTATGAAGAAGTTCGGAGGCGAGCTGGTCAACGACGGCTCCGGCACGAGCCAGTACAAAGCGTATACGATCGAAGTCGAGATACCCGACCCGGAATCGACGAGGATGAACCCGAAAAAGAAAAGGCTCTCAATCGCCTGCGACGTGCGTCCCGTTATCATCATGGTTCCCCAACGCTCGGGTGAAGAAAACGTCCAAAGGATTGCTCTCGCTCAGGAACAATTAGAACTCGTCAAGAAGCAGAAGGTTGCTCAGGTAACGGCTGCGGCGCTCCACGAAGCGGAGATGGATCTCGAAAGCGTACGAAGTTTTGCCAATTCCAGTCAAGCGCTCACCGAAGAGGAGCTTAAGAAATTAGATCCTAAGATCTTCGCGGCTATGCAAGCGTCTAAACGCCAAGAGGGCCAACCGAAGGCGCAACCCGCGCCGACGTCGCCGAATTACGCGCAGCAAGCGCAGCCGAATCCAACGCAGGCGGCGCCCGTCCGCGCAAACGCCGCGACCGTTCCCCAACGCGTCGCCGCTAGCCCCGCGCCGCGTCCCGCCGCAACGCCGCAACCGGCGCCAGTCGCAACGAGACCGGCAAACGCTCCTCGCCGTCAGGCGGCGCCAACCTACTAAACTTAACGACTATTTTCTCTGTCGCGCAGAACGCTTCCGCAAAGCGTCAACCCAATCTGCGCAGACTCGTTGAGAACGCCGAAGGACTTGTCCCTGTCCGCTTCGGCGTTCTTTTTTTATTCTTCGTTCAATCGCCGCTAAATATCTCAAAGCGTCGCAAAAAAATGACTGGGCGCTTGCAAAATGGCGACGATGTGCGACAATACGACCGTATTTCGACATATTCCTTCGCATCGCGCAATCCGTTTCGATTACCGTCCGGCTATTGCGCTAGTTCCAAAAGGCGACAATTATGAGTGAACCGAGTCAATCTGTAAGCCTATTTGAAGACCCCGAACGCGCTACGCGACCTAATCTACAAACGCCCGACCCTCTCCCAATGTCGCGCGAAGAAATTGAACGACGCGGATGGGATGAAGTCGACGTCGTCTTCATTACAGGGGACGCGTACGTCGACTCGCCAAGCTTCGCTAACGGGCTTCTCGCCCGCGTTCTCGAAGCGGACGGATTTAGAGTCGCCGTGCTAAGCCAGCCCGACTGGAACAGCGTCGACGATTTCCGCAAACTCGGGCGTCCGCGCCTCGCGTTCTGCGTCAGCGCCGGCAATATGGACTCGATGCTCAATCACTACACGGCGAATCGCAAAATACGCAACGACGACGCCTATTCTCCCGGCGGCGTTATCGGTCGCCGTCCCGACCGCGCCACGCTTGCGTACTGTCAGCGAGCGCGCCAAGCGTTTCCAGGCACGCCCGTAATCGCCGGCGGAATCGAAGCGAGTCTCCGACGCATCGCGCATTACGACTACTGGAGCGATCGCGTTCGTCGTTCGATTCTTCTCGATTCAAAAGCGGACCTGCTCCTCTACGGCATGGGCGAGCGTCCGATCCTCGAGGTCATGCGTCGTCTCGCCAAGGGGGAACCGATCACATCGATTCGCGACGTGCGAGGTTCCGTCTATCGTCTCGGAAAATCAGAGGACCTCCTTGAAGAATCCGATACGGTCGCTCACCTGCCAAGCTACGAGGAAGTGAGCTTTGACGAAAACGTCGAGAAGCGCGCCGCTGAAAAGAAGTCGCGCGAATTACTCGACGAACTCAAACCGCTGGAACGACGTCTCGATCGACTCTTTGCCGAAATCGATCCGGCGAAAGACGAAAAAAAGCGTCTCGAACGCGAACTGCTCGCTAACCGCGACGCGATCCTCAAAGATGAATCGCAAGAGAAGGAGCCCGATCCTCAGGTTCTCGAGGAGAAACGTCGCCTAGACGCGCTCAAAGAACTCGCGGATCAGCGCCTTGACGAACTCAACGCTGAAATCAATCGCGCAAAAGCCAGAACGCACGAGCTCAAGAACGAGCTTCAGAAAGTCAAAAGCGCGCCTGAACAAAACGAGCGCTCTTCCAAAGAGCAGTTCGTTAAAATGACGCAAATCGCCTATGCCAATCTCAATCCATACTGCGCCAAAACGCTACTGCAAGAATGCGGCGAGGAAGCGATCGTCGTCAATCCTCCGGCGTTTCCACTCTCTGAAGAAGAAATGGACGCCGTCTACGCGCTGCCGTTTACGCGTCGCCCCCACCCGTCTTATACCGAGACGATACCGGCGGTCGAAGTCGTACGCTCGACCGTGCAAACGCATCGCGGGTGCTTCGGAGGCTGTAGTTTTTGCGCGATTACCGCGCACCAGGGCAAATTCATTCAGTCGCGAAGCGAGGACGCTATTCTCAAAGAAATTCGGCAGTTGGCGGACGCGAACGGCGGCGATTACGTCGTAAGCGACTTGAACGCGCCGACTGCGAATATGTACCGACTCGGGGGTAAAAACAAGGATATCTGCAAGACGTGTCGCCGAGTCTCGTGCCTCTGTCCGACGATCTGCCAGAATCTCGACGTCGACCAGTCGCGTTACGTCGAACTCTTGCGCCGCGCGCGCGCCGTCGAAGGCGTTAAAAAGGTTCTTATCGCGTCGGGAATCCGCACCGATCTTGCGATCTTCTCCGTTCCGTTTATCGCCGAACTTGCCGCCAATCATACGGGCGGGCATTTAAAGACGGCGCCAGAACACGTCGACAACGACGTTTTGCGCCTCATGAACAAGCCGCCGATTGAGAATTACGAGGAATTCGTCGACGTCTTTACGCAAGAGTCCATAAAGGCCGGGAAAGAGCAGTATTGCATCCCCTACCTCATTTCCGGCTTCCCCGGGTGTACCCTTACGGCAATGGTCGAGGTCGCCGTCTATCTCAAAAAGCACGACGTACGACCTGAACAGGTGCAAGATTTCATTCCCGCGCCTTTCCAGCCGGCAACTTGCGCGTATTACACCGGAATCGACCCCATAAGCGGCGAGGAAGTCTACGTTCCCAAAACGTTGCGCGAACGTCGTCTACAGCGCGCGCTACTCTTCTATTACAATCCCGAATGCTACTACGACGTCAAAAGCGCGCTTCAGGAGGCCGGCCGAACCGACCTCATCGGCGACAGCGAGGATTCGCTTATTCCTCGTTACGTTGAAAAATCGGCGACGCGCCTGCGCTCTTCACAAATCGTGCGTAAAAAGAAGGAGACGGAGCGCGATATACAGGCGGCAAAAGCCAGACGCGCGCAGTTCGCCGAATTCGATCCGCACGCCCACGTAAACGAGCCGCGCGACGAGGAACGACGCGACGACGCGCAACGCGGCGGCAAACGGGTCGGGCGCGAAAAGACCGGCGACGGCTATCGCGGCGGCGCGCGCAATTACGGACGCGACGCAAGAGAACGCCGCAATTTCGGCGGTTCCACCGACGCGGCGCGACGGCCTAGACGCGGCGACTTCGGTCAATCGGACGCGCGCGTCGCGGGGGAACGCCGCAAGCCGCGAGAATTCGACTCCGCACAAGAGCGCCGCGACGACGGATTCTCAAAACGCGGCGACTTCAAAAAGACCGGCTCGCGTTTTAACGACGACTTTAAAAAACGCGACGATCGTCAGAAGTCTTACGGAAAACCGAAAGACGGTTACGGCGCTCAAAAGCGGTTTGACAAGCCCAATAATAAACCGTTCAAAAGAGGCGGCGGGTCGAATTCCAACTTTAAACGCGGCGGACACGGCGGCCGACGAGACGATCGCTAACTCCGCGCAAAAGTTCTAGACAACTTGAAATCGTCGAGAACGCTTAGTACAATTTACGGGTCGCCCCTGGTTGGCGATTTGAATCGACAGTCCAATAATGTAAACCCGAAATCAATTACTATCCATGAAAGGAAGTCAATATGAAATATCAATGCGAACCTTGCGGATACATTTACGACCCCGCCGTCGGCGATCCCGATAGTGGAATCGCGCCCGGAACCGCTTTTGAGGACCTCCCGGAAGATTGGGTCTGCCCCGTTTGCGGAGTCTCCAAAGACGAGTTTGTCAAAGTTGAAGAATAACGTTTCGATCGACCGGCCGCGCGGTCTATTGGCGCCGCGCGGTCGCTATTTATTACCTCGAGTGAAATCCGACGCGCGGTTGCGCTCGGTTCAACATGAAAGGGCTATGCCTTGTCAAAATTCGCTATTCTGAAATTGTCTCTTTGCGTAGCGTTCCTAGGCGTTCTCGCGCCGTCCGCGCCGCAATCACGCGCCGGCGAGCCGGTCAAATTGATCTACGACACCGATATGGGAAACGACATAGACGACGTCTTCGCGCTCGCTATGATCAATAACCTGGAGAAACGCGGCGAACTCGAATTCCTCGCGCTCACGCTCACCAAAGATAATAAATACGCCGCGCCCTATTGCAAAATGCTCAATACGTTCTATCAGAACCCGGACGTTCCGATCGGATACGTTAAGGAGAGCGGCTGCACGACCGACGACGGCAAATTCCTTCGTCAGTCCCTCGAAGCTAAGGACGAAGACGGCAATCTCATGTTCCCGTTCTTCAACCTCGCGGAAGACAAGACCGAGTATATGGAAGCGGTCGCGCTGCTGCGCAAGACGCTCGCGGCGCAACCGGACGGCTCCGTCGTGATCGCGCAAGTCGGTTTCTCAACAAATCTTGCGCGACTCCTCGACACGCCGGGCGACGAATATTCGCCTCTCAACGGACGCGAACTCGCGGCTAAAAAAGTCAAATGTCTCGTCGCCATGGCGGGCAATTTCGCCGAAGTTCAGCACGCGGAGTACAACGTCGCGAACGATATTCCCGCCGCTCAAAAGGTCTTTGCCGAATGGCCGACTCCAATCTTCTGCTCCGGATTTGAAGTAGGTCGTGAAATTCTCATGACCGGCGTCGCCATGCTCAACGACTATGATTATGTGAAATATCATCCCGTCAAAGAAGCGTATAAATACTATCGCGGTCTCGATCCTAACGCAAAGCAATGCACGTGGGATCTCACGACGATCCTCTACGCGGCGCGACCTGATCGCGGATATTTCTCCCTATCTCAAGCGGGCAATATCACAATCGACGACCAAGGTCATTCTCGCTTTATCGCAGACGAACAAGGAAACGCGCGACTCTTTATCGTTAATCGCGAGCAGATCGTGCGCGTTCAAGAGGCGTTTGAATGGCTCAGTAGCGAACGCCAACTGAAGCCGTAATCGCGTCCGGCGCGCTAAGTTTTCGGGCGCGCAACTCGTTTTCAATCGAGGCGGGGCGTTTCCAACGCTCCGCTTTTTTAATGCGCAACGCGCGCCGCCGCAACGCGACCGCGCTCCACCCTACAAGAGACTTATCATGCAACGCATCGTTTTTTTCAGCGCCGCGCTTCTCCTTGCGCTCGTCGCTTCTTCGTGCAATTCCGGCGATAAGACTTTCGTCGCCGATCCGGATTATGAACTCGGTCAGTCCAGTCCGTCGCAACCCGCCGACTCCGCGCCTCTCGCCGTTCCTTCAACTAACGAGGCCGAAAACGTCGCGCCCGATCAGAACGCAACTCTAGAATCGCTATGCGACGCCTCCGAACCGATCGCGCTCTTCGACGGCGAGTCCTTCGCAGGTTGGACTGACGAAGCGGGGGGCGAACCGCAAGGTTGGGTTGCGGAAGGCGGCGTTCTTAAGATCGTTGATCCTGCGAACGCGCGCGATATTGTTACCGCAGATTCCTACGCCAATTACGCGTTCTCCTTCGAATGGCGATTCGGCAGAGCGTGTAATTCCGGCGTAAAATATAAAATCGTCCAACCGAACGGCAAGGGCTGGCTCGGACTCGAATATCAGGTTCAAGACGACGCCAACGTTGAAGACGGGCAAGTCCCCGATCGTCGAATCGCGTCCCTCTTCGACGTTCTCCCCGCCGCCGAATCTTCCGCCGCGGCTCAATACCCCGCGCCGACCGATCCCGCGCCTTCCGGCGAGTTCCGA
>CADCOO010000008.1 GCA_902803085.1 uncultured Planctomycetota bacterium | reverse complement strand
GTTCTCCTCGTCGCCAAGGACGACGCGGTTACGGTCGGTCAGCCGACGGTCGCGGGCGCGAAGGTCGTCGCGACGGTCATTGGCGAAGCGAAGGGCCCGAAACTCGTTATTCGTTGGTTCCGTCGCCGCAAGAACAGCCGTCGTAAGAACGGTCACCGTCAAAAGTATACGTACGTCGAGATCAAAGAGATCAACTTCTAATTCTGATCCGACGCGCATAGAGATAAGCGGAGAGGGGAAGCGATCAGTTCGTTTCCCCTTTTTCTTTTGCTCTTCTTTACTCTCCGGCCAATAGATTTTCGCGTCGTACGACGTCGATGATCTCGTCGCGCAGTTCTTCCGGCGATTTATCGTCGGCGTCGACGCGCCGAGCTCCGCTCTTTTCGAGGGAACGAAACCACGTCTCTTGACGCTTCGCAAAGTTGCGCGTGTACTGCTTAATCTTGACGATCGCGTCTTCCAGACTCGTCTCGCCGCGCAAGACGCCGATTAACTCGCGATAGCCGACCGCCTGACTCGACGTCGCGCTTAATCCGCGTTCCAACTTCATAAGGCGCTCAACCTCTTCTAGGAACCCCTCGGCCATCATGAGATCGACCCTGCGTTCGATTCGCGCATAAAGGGTCTCGCGTCGCCAGGTCAGAATAAAGACGCGACGCGGCGAGACGATTGGCGGCGCGTTGAATTCCTGTTGGCGTTCGGAGATCGGCTTGCCGGTTAGACGATAGATTTCAAGCGCGCGAATTACGCGTTTGACGTCGTTCGGATGCAAGCGTTGCGCGCTAACGGGATCGCGTTCGTTAAGTTCGCGCCATAGAACGTCGACTCCCTCTTGCTCGGCGCGCCGCCGCAATTCCTCGCGATATTCAGGCTCTGCGCCGGGTCCTTCAAAGGCGCCAAAGAGCAACGTCTTCAGATAGAGCGGAGTTCCTCCGACGAAGAGCGCGTTCTTACCGCGCTCAACGATCTCGTCGAGCGTGCGTTTGGACGCGCGCAGATAGTCGATGGCAGAATACTCTTCCCAGGGCTCGGCGACGTCGATCATATGATGCGGAACGCCGCGTCGTTCTTCTAGGGACGGTTTTGCAGTACCGACGTCCATGCCGCGATAGAGCGCCATGGAGTCCATCGAGAGAATCTCGGCGTCGAGCGCGAGCGCCAGTTCGACTCCGAGTTTCGTTTTACCGCTTGCCGTCGCGCCCGAGAGGAAAAGCGCGCGGTTGAACCGCGAATCGCAACGATTGGGCGTCGTTTCCGTCTGACACACAAGGAACCTCGCTTTCCATTGGGCTAAAGAATGCGTTTCTTGCAATAAAAAAGGGCGTGAAAAGGCGCCGTTCCGCTTGTCGATTCGACCGAAAAGCGCTATAATAATGAGACGCGCACTATAGTATATTGACAGGTTCGCCTGTTTCGCGCGTCGGCGTTATGTTACCGGTAAAGTATAATGAAGAAAAGCAATTCGTCCACTACCGCCGCTTCGTCGTCGGCGAAGAAACGGCGCGCTACTTCCAAGTCGCCGTTCGCTACGCCGCCCCATCCTCTCGGGTATAATTTTATTCCCGAAGGTCGACCGTTGCGCGCGTCGAGTTTTGCGTCGATTTTGCCGTCGGTGATATCGAAGTATGGACTCGGTCGCAAACTTGGCGTCGAGCGGTTCCAGGCGGCGTGGCGCGATGCGCTTGTTTCGGTCTTTGGCGTTGCGGAATTAGACGAATTTGCCGCCGCGCTCCCGGATAAACTAACGCTCTTTGCGCAGCATACGCGTCTTTCGAGTTTTCGGGGCGGCGTTTTGCGCGTAGAGGTCGCGTCGAACTTGCTTTATCAGGAGCTACAGTTCCACGTCGCCGACTTATTGCGCGCGCTGTGCGCGCGCCTACCGGACGAAAAGATTCAACAGCTGAAAATAGTCGTACGGTAACGTCGAACCGACGTTTGCCGTTTCCATTGCGCGCCTAGCGCGCTCTTTCAACCAGAAGAAGTATTACAACTATGAGCGACACGCAGAAGAACGAGAACGAAAACGCGGAGGAATTTTACGACGAGGCGCCGCGCGCCAACGAATCCTATACCGCCGAGGATATGCAGCATCTAAGCGACCTCGAGCACGTTCGTACGCGCCCCTCCATGTACATCGGCGACGTCTCTACCCAAGGATTGCATCACCTGGTCAACGAAGTCGTCGACAACTCGCTCGACGAAGCGCTCGCCGGATTCGCGTCGGAAATTTCCGTTACCGTGAACCAAGACGGCTCCGTAACCGTCGAGGATAATGGACGCGGTATTCCAGTCGACATGCACCCAGAACTGCAAAAATCGACTCTCGAGGGCGTTATGACCGTCCTGAAATTTGGCGGTAAGTTCACGAAGGGCGCGTATCAGACGTCGGGCGGTCTGCACGGCGTCGGCGTTACGGTTGTGAATTTCCTCTCCGAATGGTGCAACGTCGAAGTTTGTCGCGACGGATACTCCTTCTATCAAGAATATGAGCGCGGAATCCCTACCTGTGAAGTCAAACGCGGCAATCAGACGAAAAAGCACGGTACGAAGACGACCTTTAAGCCCGATCCGCTCATCTTCACCGACGTCAAGTACGACTATAGCGTCCTCTATCACCGCCTGCAGGATCTCGCGTTCCTCAATCCGCGCATACATATCCGCTTTAAGGATCTGCGCGACGGACGCGGCGAAGATTTCCATTATCAGCACGGACTCGTCGATTTTGTTAAGAATCTTAATCGTAGCGCCGATCCCGCGCATGAAGACGTTATTTCCGTACACGGCGTCGCCGACGGCGTGCAGGTCGATATCGCGTTGCAGTATTCGACGGAGTATGCGGAGACCGTGCGCACGTACGTTAACAACGTCCACACGATCGAAGGGGGCACGCATCTTACTGGTTTCAGAAAAGCGCTCACGACAGTTTTGAGCAAGTACGGCCAGCAACAGAATCTCTTTAAGAATCTCGTTCCAACGGGCGAAGATTTCCGCGAGGGTCTCACGGCGGTCATATCCGTTCGCGTTCCGACTCCGCTTTTTCAAGGTCAGACGAAGACGAAGCTCGGCAATACGGAAGTTGAAGGGATCGTGAGCTCGATTTTCTCGTCCGCGCTCTCGAAGTATCTGGAAGAGAATCCCTCGACGGCTAAGGTAATCGTTCAGAAGTCGATTGTAGCGGCGGAAGCGCGCGAGAGCGCGAAGAAGGCGCGCGAAATGGTGCACGCGCGCAAGAGCGCAATGAATCGCGGCGGCATGCCCGGTAAGTTGCGCGACTGCACAAGTCGCGAAGTTGACAAGTGCGAGCTGTACCTTGTGGAAGGCAACTCCGCAGGCGGATCCGCCGAAGGCGGTCGAATTCGCGAGTTTCAGGCGATTCTCCCATTGCGCGGTAAGATAATTAACGCCTACAAAGAAACAGATACGCGCGTTCTTTCGAACGAGGAGGTGCGCAGTATAATCATAGCGTTTGGCGCGGGGTTCGGTAAGGAAATGGATTTGTCGAAGCGTCGTTACGGTAAGATCGTCATTATGACGGACGCCGACGTCGACGGTTCGCACATTCGCACGCTTTTGCTCACGCTCTTCTACCGTCAGATGTACGATATGGTGAAGGCCGGCTTTGTCTATTCGGCGCAACCCCCGCTCTTCCGCGTGCGTCGCAAGGGCGCGAAGAGCGACAAGGCGCGCTACGTGCAGACGGAAGAGGAAATGAAGAAGGAACTTCTCGAGATCGGTATTCGCGACGCACAGTTCGATCCTCGGGACGGACGCATTATCAAGGACGAGCAGATGACGGGTCTGTGTCGTCTACTCAGCGCGCTGGAAGATTCGATTCAGACGCTCGAGCGATCTGGCTTTAACCTTCGCGAGCTCGCGTCGCGTCAGGATCCGGCGACGAAAAAACTGCCGATGTTCCACGTAACGTGGCGCAAGACGGAAAATTGGTTCTTCGAACGTAGCGAACTCAACGAATACCTTAGCCAGATTGAGCAAGAGACGGGTCTGACGATCGACGAACTTACGACGTCGATTTCGGCGGCGTTGAATCAGTCGGCGTCTGTTAATCTTGACGACGACGCGGACGCGGGCGCGAAGTTGCGTCTGGTTGAGCTTCACGAGGTTCGTTCGATGAACCGACTTCTCGAAGATTTGCGCAAAACCTATGGATTTGAGATCGACGCCTTGTTCCCAATCCAGCGTACGGGCATGGAAGGGTCGCGCTACGCGGTGATTCGTGGAGACAGCGAGGTCGGAGTCGAGGATTTGCGTCAGATGCTCGTAACGATTCGAGAAGCGGGCGAGAAGGGCTGGCAGATAACGCGTTTTAAGGGTCTTGGCGAAATGGATCCCGAAGAGTTGCGTGAAACGACGCTCGATCCGAACAACCGCACGCTTGTTCAAATTACTATGGACGACGTTGAGGAAGCGGACGAACGCTTCCGCGTTCTCATGGGCGAACGCGTCGATCCGCGTCGCGAATTCATTGAGAAATTTGCGCTCGACGTCAAGAATCTCGACGTTTAACTTTCCAGTTTACCAGGTCGCACAAATCATTGGAACGCCGCTATGACCAAGCGCACGCACAACGACGGCGAATCGCAAAGCGCCGAGTTGAATTCTCAAAAGAAGTCCGATTACGAGCGCGAGCCGAAACTTGATTCCGCTAAAAGCAAACGCGAGCTCGCCTCCGCGTTTTGCGAGACTGGCGAGAACGCGGCGCTCGAGGGCGACTTCGACGACGCGTTCGATAAATTCCAGCGCGCGCTCAAACTTGATCCGCACTCGGCGCGCGCGCG
>CADCOO010000007.1 GCA_902803085.1 uncultured Planctomycetota bacterium | reverse complement strand
GCGGGCGCGCGCCGACGAGAACGAGACGATGTTTCCCTTTACGATCGCGCAGGGCGCGCCGTCGAATATTACGAACGTTCAGACGTGGACGAACGCGGCGGTCAAGCCGGCGGGCGCGGACGGCTTTATCGTCGCGCGCGAGGGCGTTTTTGCGACGCGCGCGGGTCAGACGCGACTTCTCGGCACGAATATCTGTTTCGGCGCGAATTTTCCGACGAAGGAACACGCGGATCTCCTCGCGGCGTCGCTTGCGCGCTTTGGAATCAACGTCGTTCGGCTCCATCACATGGATTCGCGCGATATTTGGGGTAAGAATTACGAGAACTCAACGACGGAGATCGACCCGGAACAGCTCGATAAGCTCGACTATCTCATTTCGCGCTTTCATGAGAAAGGAATCTACGTCAATATTAACCTTCACGTGTCGCGCGCTTTTAGAGAACGCGACGGCTTTGAAAACGCCGATAAGCTCCCGACGCAGAATAAAGGCGTCGACAATTTCGACGCGCGCATGATCGAGTTGCAGAAGAAGTACGCCAAAGACCTCCTTCAGCACGCGAATCCCTATACCGGCAAGACGTACGCGGACGATCCCGGCGTCGCGGTCGTTGAGATTAATAATGAGAACTCGGTCGTCGCGAGCTGGTCGTGGGGAGGCCTCGACGATCTTCCGGCGCCTTATTCCGAGGAATTCGCCGCGTTGTGGAACGGCTGGCTCCGCGCAAAGTACGGCGAGACCGCAAAGCTTCGCGAAGCCTGGAAATGCCGAACGTACCCGCTCGGCGAGGAGCAGGCGGCGAACGGCGTTTTCGACGGCGCTTTTAAATTCAACGCAACCTCCGACTGGCGCGTCGAGAGCGATTCCCTAACGGAATTCGCAACGGAAATGATTGCGAAGGAGGACGCCGGAACGGAAGGCGCGGCGCTGCGGTTCGTCGTCGCGAAGACGGGCGAGGTCGCGTGGCGGCCGCAATTCCATCGGAACGGTCTGGCGATCGCGGCCGGAAAGCCGTATCGAACCTCCTTTAAGTACCGTTCCGCAAAGAGTTCGGAATTCAACGTCGGAATCATTGAAGATCACGACCCGTGGAGCGCGATCGGCTATCGCGTTCAAGTTCGAGCGACCCCGGAATGGCAGACTTTCGATCGCGCCTTTATCGCGCCGTCGGACGATCCGAAGGTTCGATTGACCTTTAGCGGGTTCGACGCGGGTGACGAAATCGAAATAGCGGACGTAAGTTTTCGGGAAGGCGGGATCGTCGGTCTTCAGGACGGCGAGACGCTTGAATCGGGAACGATTCCGCTCCTGCGCAACGGCGGGGACGCGAAGCTCCTCGGGGCGGAAGCGCGCGCCGATTTCGCCGACTTCCTACACGATATTGAGAACGAATATTGGCAGACGATGTTCAAGTACGTTAAAGGTCTCGGCGTGAAATCGCTCGCGACGGGCACGCAGCTGCAGTACGGCTACTGGTACAATCAGGGTCGCCTCGACTACTGCGATATTCACGCGTACTGGAACCACCCGAACTTTCCGCGCAAGTCCTGGGATCAGAACGACTGGCTAATCGGCAATACGTGCCTTGCGAACTCTCCTGCTACGGGGACGTTGGCGAATCTATCGTCGTTGCGGGTAATCGGTCGTCCGTTTACCTGCAGCGAGTACGACCATCCGTATCCGAACTTTTATAACGCGGAGGGCAATCTCATGCTGGCGGCGGTCGCGGCGTTCCAAGATTGGTCGGCGACGTTCCAATTCGCGTGGTCGCACGGAGATAATTTTGAGCGCGACGTCGTTAGTCCGTTCTTCGACATGTGCTCGAACCAGGTGAAAATGGCGCATCTTCCCGCGTGCTATGGAATTTTTGCGCGCGGCGACGTTAAGAGCGGTCCGGGCGAATTGTACTACGCGCCTGCAATGACGGAAGAGGAAGAGATGAAGATTATGAACGGGGCGCTGACGGGCTACCATCGTTCGATCGCGCAGGGCTTGAATCTCGACAGGTCGCTTTCGCTCGCGGTCTATTCCGGAATCGAACTCGTCGATCTGAATCTTCCGAAGAGCGCGAAGTTGCGGCAAGCGCGTAAGATCGAGAGCTGGAAGGACGTTCCGGAACGGCTCGGCTCTCTTGAATCGAAAGAGATCGTAAACGAGTTCGGCGAAATTCGTTGGAACTTTAAGGAGGAAGGGAAGGGATTCTTTACGGTCGACTCGGCGAACAGCAAAGCGTTTAGCGGCTTTATTACGGCGCCGATCGATCTGGACGCGGTAACCTTCGACGTCGGTCGTACGGAGCTCGGCTGGGCGACGATTTCGCTCGTTAAAGGAACGAACGCGCGGCGCGGCGCGGAGAAGACGGGCAAGCTTTCTTCGGGACGCTATCTCCTTACGGCGACAGGGCATATGAAGAATACGGACGCCGTCTTTAAAGAGGTTGGCGAGAAGGACGTCACGACGGCGGGCCATTTCGGCGGCTCGAACGGTCGCGCGCCGATTCTGTGCGAGGGCGTTCCCGCGACGGTTACGCTCAAGGGTCTGGCGCCGAATTCGGTCAAAGTCTACGCGCTCGATTCGACGGGCGCGCGCGCTTCTGAATTAGACGTCGCGAAAGTCGACAATGGCGCCGCGTTTACGATCGGACCGAAATGGAAGACGCTTTGGTATGAAATTGTCGTCGAGTAAGAAAAGGAGTCGAAGAGAATGTCAAGATTTTATCGCGTTTTTTCTATCGTCGTCGTCGCGGCGCTCGCGGTCCTTGGGCTGAGAGCGGTCGCTCAGGAGGCGCCGAACGCCGATCGCGTCGTCGTCGAGCTCCAGGACGACGGGCGCGCGCTCATTAACCCGAATATGGGCTGGACGATGCACTTCTATTCGAATATCACGTCGAATTACGGAAGTCGGCTCGAGCCCTCGGACGCGCTCGATTGGTTCGAGGGCTGTTCGGTCGTCTATCTGCGCCTGCCCTGGTCGTATCTGGAGCCGGAAGAGGGCGTCTTTAACTGGGCGATCGTCGACACGCCGGCGCAGCGCTGGATCGCGCGCGGCAAGCAGGTGGCGTTTCGCTTTACGACCTCGGAGAACTGGTTGGAATACGCGACGCCCAAATGGGTCTTCGACGCCGGCGCGAAGGGCGTGCGGTATACCTGGACGGAAGGGGAAAAGGAAGACGGCAAGTGCGTCGATCCGGAGTTCGACGATCCGATCTATCTCGAAAAGCTCGAGAACTTCCTCGCCGCCGCCGGCAAACGCTACAACGGCAACCCGCACGTGGCGTTTATCGACGTCGGCACGTACGGCATGTGGGGCGAAGGACACAGCACGCTCGGCGTCTGGCGCGGCGTTCCCCATTCGCGCATGACGCCGGAACGCACGCTCGACGTCGTGCGCAAGCACGTCGATTTGCATAAGAAGTACTTTCCCGACGTTCAGCTGTGCATAAGCGACGACGTCGCCGGTCCGGAGGCGCCGGGTCGCGATTATCCCACGACGGACTACGCGCTCTCTCAAGGCGTGTCGCTCCGGGACGACAGCATTCTCGTTCAGCCGCAACCGAAGAGCTGGTTCCATTCGGAAATGGCGTCGAAGTTCTGGCCGACCATGCCGGTAATCCTTGAACACGAACATCTTATGAGTTCCAAGGAGCGCGGCGCGTGGGACGACGAACTGTTGTGCAAGTCGGTCGAGGACTATCACGCGTCGTATATGTCGATCCACTGGTTCCCCGACGTCGAATGGCAGGAGTTGAGCGATACGGTCCGGCGAATCAACAAGCGGTTGGGCTATCGACTTCTACCGAGTCGCGTCGAGTATCCGAAGAGCGTGAAAATCGACGCGTTCTTTGACGTTGCGTGGCGTCTGCAGAACGTCGGGGTCGCGCCCTGCTACGACGGCGGGTTCGTCGCGCTCACGGTCAAAGACGAGAAGGGCGGGATCGTCTCGGTTCTCGTCGACGAGTCCTTCGACGTTCGCGAGCTTGAGGTCGGCGAGCCTGGCGCCGCGCCCGCCGTCGATCGCACGGCGCGCTTTCGCATCGGGCACGTGGCGCCGACGACGAAGCCCGGCGTTTACGATCTCTATCTGAGCGTAGGCGATCGCGACGGCACGCCGCGCTACGAACTGCCGCTCGGCGATTCGGACGGCGCGCGCCGGTATAAAATCGGCAAGATTGAACTGACGAAGAAGTAAGTATTGCGGAGTTCGCCCTGGCGTCGCGATAGGAACTCGACGTTAGGGCGAACGAGCGTTACTTCTGGAGAATTCAAGAAGAAAAAAACGTCGATAAGTCG
>CADCOO010000006.1 GCA_902803085.1 uncultured Planctomycetota bacterium | reverse complement strand
GCGTTGCGGCGCGCGCGGCGCCTGAACGGCGTTGCGTTGCGGGTTCGCGGCGCGCGGCGGCAATTGCCCTAGCGCCGTGGTATTAGTCGCGGCGACGACGGCCGCAAGGATCGTCGCGAGTCCGCCGATTGCGGCGAGGCGTTTCGGCGCGATCCTTCGCGCGTGTTTATGTGAAGTCAATTCCATTGTTTTTCCTTTTATTCTGAAGGGCGCGCGGCGTTGTCCGCGCGTTCCCCGAACGCAGTTGAGCGTCGATTCTCGACAAGAGTCGACGAGTCCACGCGGTAGAATAGACAAAAGAAGCGTTTGAATCAAGAGTGTTTTCCTGCGTTTTATGCGGAAACGCTATTCGTTCGGCGTTTGCGACGCTTTCGCCGACTCGGGCGCGGCGAGGAGATTCGGCAAGTTAAAGAGTCGAATCGCGTTTTCGCTCGCGGCGCGGACGATAACGTCGACCGGCTCTCCACGCAGTTCGGCGAGTCGTTGCGCGGCGAACGCGGAAGCGAGCGGCTCGTTGCGTTCGAGTTTGCCGCGCAGCGGGTGCGGGGTGAGATAAGGACAATCGGTTTCCAGGAGAATGCGATCGAGCGGCGCGAGTCGCGCCGCTTCCCAAATATCGGAGAATTTCTTACTGGGATAGGTTACGAACCCGCCGAAACCCAGGTGGAACCCGAGTTCGAGCCAACGTTCCGCCTGCTCCGGCGTTCCGGAAAAGGAATGAATCACGCCGATTCGCGATCGTCGTTCCGACTCCAGAGACGCGTAGCAGTCCCGCAGAATGGGGTCGAGATCGTCGTTCGTATCGCGCGAGTGAATAATAATCGGGAGATCGTGCTCGAGAGAGAGCTGAATCGACTCGGTCAGATAGCGGATCTGGAGCTCGATCGGCGAATACCCCCAATATCGATCGAGTCCGGTCTCGCCGACGGCGACGACGCGACCCTTGGCGTCGATCGGCGCGTTCGCGCCCTCGGCGAGCAGACGCTTGATCTCGTCCCAATCTTCCTGCGAAATCTGTATCGTGCGATTCGGATGATAGCCCGCCGTAGCAAAGACAAAGTCGTAACGTTCCGCCAGCGCGATCGCGAGCTTTGCCGTTTCGAGATCAATCGCCGGGCAGATCATACCGGCGAGATAGGGTGCGAATTCAAGTTGCTTGGCGTACTTCTCCGGAATCTCTGGCAATTGCCCGCGCCTTGACCGAGCGACGATCTCGTCGACGTCGTTCTGGAATTCCTCGAGATAGAGGTGCGCGTGGGTATCGACGATCGGGAGGCTACGTTTCGTTTCTGACATTGTTTTCATTTCTAGCGCGTTAAGCGCGTTCTTGGACGGCGGTTATGAGCGCGTTTTTTTCGTCGTGCTCGCGGACGAACTAATTCTACCGCGTTTAGTATATGTCGAACGTATTGCGACGCAAGCGCCGCCGACCTTTCTTCCCTGCTAGAATAACCAGTATTTTCCCAAAATCGCGCATATTTTTCGGAAACGCGCGCCAGATTCGTTCGTCTAACTTCGCGAGGAGGTATGCGCTCGCTTCAGGTTCGAGCGTGGGAACGAGCGTTTTAATCGTTGTCGTTGGATTATTCGCTATAATCGTTAAGTTTGTTAGCTGAACGCTTTTTTTTGGCGCCTTTTTTGAATATATGGTCTTGGAAGCCTTTCATTCCACTATATAGATGTTAAAATAAGTAAGATGACAAAACCTGAGAACTACGGTTCGAAAGAGACTAAGGTTGCGGTTGGCTTTAAAGAGCGGCGAGAAGGATTCGCCGTTCTGCGCCGCAGTCGAGTTGCGACGCGACGACCCCTTTCGCTGTGAAAGGACGCCGACGACGAGTTGCGAGCCCCCCTTGGGAGGAATGATTATGTTGGTACTATCACGCAAGAAGGATGAAAGCATTTATATCAACGGCGATATTCGAGTCGTCGTTGTCGACGTGCGCGGCGATAAGGTGCAGCTTGGCATTGAAGCGCCAAGCGACGTCTCCGTCTTTCGTAGCGAAGTTCTGGAGAAGATCAGACGCGAACGCGAAGCGAGTAATTCCGTCTTGTCGTTAGAACTTGCACGCGACGGCGCCGTCTTCCAGAAAGAAGAGCCGGCGCCGGAACCGGAGAAAAGGCGTCCGCGCCATCGCTCCGAACGCTAACGTTACGGCTCCTGTAGCCAAGGAACTTCGACGCGGTCGTCGCGTCTGAAGAGGGGATATTTTGTCGACGCGCGCCGATTTGACGCGCGTTTTTTCTTGCGTACGCAGATTGTGTCGGGGGCTCGCTCCTTCTCGCTTTGTCGAGCGCCCCGCTCGATTTTTTTCTTGCGACGCGTATACTATAGGCGTAAACGCTCGAGCGTTGAACGCGACTTAAAAACCGGCGCGTTCGTCTCGAACGGCGCAACCAAATGGCAAATATAGGGAGGATCGCGCGCATGAAAACGTCGAACGCGACGAATACGACTTGGAAACGCCGACGGCTTGGACTCGTCGCGCTGATTGCGCTGGCGGTCGTCGCGTTCGGCGGCTTGCGCGTCGGCGCGCGCGGACAGCGCGTTAATCTAGGCGGCGCCGCGCGGCAGACCGCGAACGAGGACGGCGAGCGCGACGCGAACGACTCCGAACCCGTCGCGCCGACGTCCGAGTCGAACGACGCGGCGGCGAGCGACGACCTCTCCGCCGGCGCCGTGCGCGATTCTATCGACGGCGCGATCGCCTTTCTTCGTCAGAAACAGCGCAAAAGCGGCGAGTGGGAGGAATATCCCGGCTATGCGCCCGGCACGACGTCTCTCTGCGCGCTCGCGCTCCTCACGGCGGGGCTCGACGAGAGCGATCCGACGTTGGGTAGGGCGCTCGAGTTTCTCGAGGGCGTAACGACGGCGCGTCAGAACCAGACGTACCCGATATCGCTACAGACGATGGTCTTCTGCCAGGCGAATCCGGAGAAATACCGCGCGCAAATAGAGTCGAACGTCGCGTGGCTCGTCGAGCGACAGATGAAGACGAATAACGAACACGCGGGCGGTTGGTCGTACGTCGGGGACAATCAAGAGTCGGAACGCGCGGACAATTCGAACTCGCAGTTCGCGCTCCTCGCGCTGTACGAGGCGGAACTTGCCGGATTCGAGATAGACGAACGCGTCTGGGAGAGCGCGGAGGCGTATTGGCTGCGCATGCAGAACGAGGACGGATCGTGGGGATATCGGGCGTCGTCGTTGAACCCGGCGGGCTACGCGAGCGGGTACGGCACGGGCAGTATGACGAGCGCAGGAATAGCGGCGCTGGCAATTTGCTCCGGCGTTCGCGAGGCGGCGCGCGCGAAATTGGAAGGAGACGGCGCGATCTGCTGTCAGGAGATCGACGACGAAATCGCGACGCGAATAGCGCGCGGACTCGCGTGGCTCGGCAAGCATTTCAGCGTGCAGACGAATCCCGGTCGCGCGGCGGGTAGCGACTCCTATTTTTATTACTACCTCTACGGTTTGGAACGCGTCGGCCGTCTGACGGCCAACCGGTTCATTGGACGTAGCGACTGGTATCGCGAGGGCGCGGAATCCCTTTTGCGCCGTAAGGGCGCGCTCTCGAACTTCTGGAACGCTCAGAAGGATTTGGGAAATAACAGTTGCGTGTCGACCTCCTTCGCGCTCCTCTTTCTTTCGAAAGGACGCTGGCCAATCCTGGCGTCGAAACTCAAGTACGGCGACGACGATAGCTGGAACGAGCATCCGAACGACCTGGCGCACTTGACCGAACGCGTCGAACGCGAATGGGAGCAGAAGCTTGTCTGGCAGACGATCGACGCTAAAAAGGCGACCGTCGACGATCTCCTCCAGTCGCCGATCCTCGTGATCTCCGGCGTCCGCGATCCAGCCCCGAAGGATCCGGCGGAGCGCAGGAGGCTAGTCGAGAATCTACGAGGTTATCTCGAACAAGGCGGGTTTATCTTCGCGGAAGCGATCGACGGCGATCTCTCGTTCGAGACGGGCTTTCGCGCTCTTATGACCGAAGTCCTCGAGCGCGACGGCGCGGATTTTCGACTCCTCGAGCCGGAGCATCCGATCTGGAGCGCAGAAAAACTCGTGCCCCCCGAGTTTATTCGACCCCTCTACGGAATCGATTTCGGATGCCGCACAAGCGTCGCGTTCGCGCCCGCGTTTCGACCAAAACAAGGCGCGAACGGCGAGCGACCGAGCGCCCTGAACGATCGACCGTCCCTCTCCTGCCTCTGGGAAGCCGCCTCGAAACGACCGCGCGACGACGACGGCGCGACCCCGACCGCGCGCGCGCTCGCGGAACAGGACGCCGCGTTCACTCTCGGCGTTAATATCTGCGCATACGCGACGAATCGCAAAATGAAGTTCAAGGATGAAATTGCGCCCGACGTCGCCGAAGAGCTCGAGAAAGAGAAAAATCGTCATAACGACCTCTTTGTAGGACTCCTCGACTGCGGCGCCGGATCCTCTTGCGCCCCGCGCGCGATTCCCAATCTCATGAAGGAACTGCGCGCGCGTTTAGGCGTGCCGGCGCAAATCTACGCGCCGCGCGTTACCGCGCGAACCGACGAGCTTTTCGACTATCCGATTCTCTTCATGCACGGTCGAAACGCGTTTTCTTTTAGCGACGAGGAGCGCGAACGCCTGCGACTCTATCTCGATCGCGGAGGTTTTCTCTTCGTTAACGCGGTCTGCGCGTCGGAGCGGTTTGCCGACGCCTTTGCCGAGGAGTTCGAAGCGCTCTTTCCCGACGAGACGCTCGTCGACGTGCCGACCGACGATCCGATCTATACCGGCAAGTACGGCGGCTTTAAGATCGAGCGACTGCAGTATAATCGCAGTAAAGTCGTCGACGGCCGGCGAACGCAGTCGGAAATCGTGGAGGAAGCGCCGAAGTTGCGCGGGCTGCAGCGCGGCGGACGCTGGGTTCTCCTCTTTTCGCCGGAAGACGTCAGTTGCGCGCTCGAAGATTCGGCTGCGGTCAACTGTCGCGGACTCACGAAACGGAGCGCATTTTATCTCGCGACGAACGTCCTTTTCTACGCCGCCGAGTCCTTCTAAGCGTTTGCGACGGTCGTTAAAGAGGTGGGTTTGGGTAAAATACGAGGTTTTATTAAAGAAAAGATGAAAAAGGACGCGTTCCCTACTTGTCAATGGGAGAGTTGTCGGTAAAATAATCTGAATTATTGGTGGACTTTGCGTCCAGAGACTGGTCGACGTTCGAGCGCGCGCTCCGGACGTTTGCTTAAATTTGCGTCTGCGCGTCGGCAAAACGACGACGAGCGTCGGACGAACGGAGTTATTCATGTTTGAATCGCTGACTGATCGACTTAGCGCCGCGTTCCGCTCGATGACGGGACGAGGTCGACTCTCGGAATCGAATATTCGCGAAGGTCTTGAGCTTGTTCGCCAGGCGCTCTTGGAAGCGGACGCGAGCGTCGAGGTCGCGCGCGATTTCGTGAATTCGGTGCAGGAGAAATTCCTCGGCGCCGAGGTCTCGCGCGCGCTCAATCCGACGCAGCAGGTCCTCAAGATCGTCAACGACGAGCTCGTCGCGCTCATGGGACCGGTCGATCCCTCGATTCCCAAACGCGAGCCGATTACAACGATCATGCTCTGCGGTCTCCAGGGTTCCGGTAAGACGACGACGTGCGGCAAGCTTGGACGTCGCCTGCTCAATTCGGGACGCAAGCCAATGTTCGTGGCGGCGGACTTACAGCGTCCGGCGGCTATCGACCAGCTGGAAACGCTCGGCGGTCAGCTTGGCGTTAAAGTCTTCGTCGATCGCGTTAGCAAGGATCCGGTCGACGTCTGCAAACGCGCGCTCAAGGAGGCGAAGGACGCCGGAGTCGACGTCGTTATTCTCGACACCGCCGGTCGTCTGCACATCGACGACGAGCTCATGGAGCAGTTGCAGGACGTCGAACGCAAGGTTCAGCCGGATCAGGTCTACTTTGTCGTCGACGCCATGACCGGTCAAGACGCGGTCAATAGCGCGAAAGCGTTTAACGACGCGCTCGAGCTCGACGGCGTGATACTCACCAAACTCGACGGCGACGCCCGAGGCGGCGCCGCCCTCTCCGTTAAGGCTATTACCGGCGTCCCGATTAAGTTCGTCGGCGTCGGCGAAACGCTCGAAGCGCTCGAGGAATTCCACCCCGACCGCATGGCGAGTCGTATGCTCGGAATGGGCGACATTATGACGCTCATCGAGACCGCACAGGAGAAGTTCGATCAGGAAGAGCTTGCGCGTCAACAGGAACGACTCGACAAGGGCGTCTTTACCCTCGACGACTTCCGTAAACAAATGCGACAAGCCTCCCGACTTGGCTCCATGACCAAAATCATGGGCTTTATCCCCGGCATGGGACGACTGGCCAGCATGCTCGGCGAATTGAACGTCGATCCGGATCAGGAAATGCGCAAAGTCGGCGGCCTCATCGACTCCATGACCCCGGAGGAACGACGTAAGCCCGATATCATTGATTCGCGACGCAAGCAGCGCATTGCCGCCGGCGCCGGCGTCGACGTCGCGCGCGTTAACGAATTGCTTAAGATGCATCAGCGCATGGCGGGAATGGTCAAAAGCTTTTCCGGAGGAAGCATGGGCGATCGCGCGAGAATGCTGTCCCAAATGACGCGCGAGGCGACAATGAATCCATTTGGCGGTCTGGGGCCCGTTAAAAAAGGGTCGACCGGCAAACGCCTCACCCCGAAAGAACGCGAAGCGCAACGCAAAAAGCTCGAAAAGGCGCGACGCGATAAGAAACGTAAGAAGTAAACGTCTTTTCCAGCCCGGAGAAGCGAACGAAAGAAGATAAACGCGCGAGTTGCTCGCGCACGCCCTGCAAAGGGTAAGAAGACATATTGGGAAACGCCCGGTATTTACGGCGATTCCGTCGCCGGTCCGACCTTGCGTAAACTTGGTTTCGTAAGAGTCCCCGATCGATAGGACGACGACGGCTCGCTACTATTTGATTGACCGAAAGGTCGAAAATCACAACAGGAGTAATTAAGTGACAGTTAGAATTCGCATGAAGAAATTTGGTCGCAAGCACCGACCGTTTTTCCGCATTGTCGCCGTCGACGTGCGCTCGCCGCGCGACGGTCGCGTTCTGGAAGAACTTGGCGCTTACGATCCGCTCGTTCCCGAAACGGAAGCGCGCGTTACCCTCAAAAACGATCGTATTCTCTATTGGCTTTCCGTCGGCGCGCAGCCGAGCGATAAAGTCGCCGTGATGATTAAGAAGTACGTCGAGTTCCCGCAAGCCCAAAAGATCGATCCTAGGGCGAAAAAGTTCGATCACAAGGGCAATCCGGTCGAAGGCAACGACGCCGACGTTTCGGAACCGACCAAGAATCCCTATACGATCCACAATCTCGTCGAGAAATTCGGCCAGACCGCGAAAGCGAAAGCCAAGCAGGCGGAAGCTCAAGCTCGCGTCGCCGAAGCGCGTCGTCCCGCCGTCGGGTTCTCCGCGTCCCTCGTGAAGCCGACCGCCGCGCCCGTCGCGACCGCCGAGGTTCTCGCCGACGCCGCCGACGCCGAATAAGCGTCTCGCAAATAGCGCCAACGTGCGCTAGCGTAATAGAAATAACGTCGTTCCCAACGCGTCGAGCGTAAGTATGCGGTTTGATATTTTAACGCTGTTCCCTGGAATATTCGAAGGATACCTCTCCGAGAGCATTCTTAGCGACGCGATTAAAAAAGGCGCGCTCGAAGTCAATTTATATAATATGCGCGATTGGGCGAACGACAAGCACAATACCATGGACGACCGTCCTTTCGGGGGCGGACCCGGAATGGTCTTGAAAGTCGACAGAGTCGTACCCTGCGTCGAAGAGGTTCGGTCTTACGACGCGCGTCCCGGGAGAATCGTTATGATGACTCCTCAAGGTCGGCCCCTAACTCAGCGGGTCGTCGAAGAACTGGCGCGCGAAGAGAGATTGATACTGCTTTGCGGACGCTACGAGGGTTTCGATCAGCGAGTCGTCGATATTTTGCAGCCGGACGAGATCTCGATCGGGGACTACGTTTTGAACGGCGGCGAAGTTGCGGCGACGGTGATAATCGACTCTGTTATGAGGTTGTTGCCAGGCGTCTTAGGAGACGAAGATTCTGCGACGTTCGATTCGTTCTCGACCGGCAATCGCACGCTTGAGGAAGATCAGTATACGCGTCCGCGCGAATATCGCGGACTTGCCGTGCCTGAAATCCTCCTGAGCGGCGATCATGGTCTGATCGATAAGTGGCGAGAAGCGAATCGTCGGCAAAAGACCTTTTTTCGCCGTCCGGATTTACTCTTCGGGGGCGATTCGTCGGAAGACGATCCGCAGTGAAACCGCGGCGGCGTTAGTACGACTTTGAAGGAGCCGGGTTGACTGGAAAGCGCTCTTCGGGAGCACGGGGTCGACGCTAGTCGTCGTCTCTCTTTCCACTCTTCTTTTTAGTCCGGTTCGGTTATGCCGGAAGTTCTTAACGCGCTCCTTAATAGAGAACATAGAAAATAAGGAATATTTCCGTGAGTCAAGATTTAATTCGCTTGGTTGAAAAACGCGCCAAGAAAGAAGACGTTTCTCAGTTTGAAATTGGCGATCGCGTCAACGTCCATTGCAAGATTCTGGAAGGCGACAAAGCGCGTATTCAGATTTTCAGCGGCTACGTAATCGCTCGTAGCGGCGCCGGCGTTAGCGAGACCTTTACGGTTCGTCGTATCGTCGCCGGTCAAGGCGTTGAACGCAAGTTCCCGGTTCACAGTCCTCGTATCGCTAAGATTGAAGTCGTTCGCTCCTCGATCGTTCGTCGCGCGAAGCTCTACTATCTGCGCGATCGCGTCGGTAAGGCGACCGTCCTGCCCACGAACACGACGAAGAACCACAATCGCGCCGTGGCGGAAGCGGAAAACGCAACCGCCAAAACGATGAAACGCGGTAAGAAGGCCGCCGCCGCGCGTCGCGCCGCTAAGGCCGAAGCCGATAAAAAAGCCGAATAAATAACCGTCGTTTAATACTTCTGTCCTATAAAAAAGGACGCGTTCGCCACCGTTGCGAGCGCGCCCTTTTTTGCGTTCGGGGGTCTAACGTTTCGCCTCTTTTTCTCGATCTCATAGCTAGTGAGATTCATTATTGTCGGTGGCAATTTGCGCTACGCATGGATCCCTTGGCACGGACGCCGCCCTGAATAGCAAAGCTATCGCACGATAGGCGAGACTTGGAAGGGTTCCTTTTTCTGGATTAATTAGAGACGACCTGTTCCGGATTTCGCTAAAGAATATCGTTTTTCTCACCTTGCTCCTAGCTTGACTTCTTCTCTGGAATCCGATACCATGGATTCTGTTGACTGTCCCGCGCCAGAGGTCTTCAAAATGACCGATAGAACGAAGCCAACGCCGTCAATTGCACCCGACCGGCGCGAATGTCCTGCCCTCCTCGGAATTAACCGGCTGGAACGGCGAACGCCTAATTGCGAAGGTATTGAAGAATCTCAATCGAAGGGGTTTC
>CADCOO010000005.1 GCA_902803085.1 uncultured Planctomycetota bacterium | reverse complement strand
GTAATCGCTACGAAACCAGCCGGTACGCGGAATGCGCGCCGCAGGTCGACAGACGTCGGGTCCGCCGCACCACGCGCCGCCCTTGCAGACGAAGGATTGATCGAAATGCTCGTCGTCTTTGGACGCGTAATAATCGTCCAATTTGTCTCTGTTAATACGTCCAGGGTCGACGACGACGGAGTCTCTGTCCCATTCTTTCCCCAGCCCGTAGTCTTCCTTATAAACGTCCGAGGTCATCTCGAGAACGTTGCCCATCATGTCGTACAGTCCGAATTTATTAGGCTTGTAGGAACCGACGGGCGCAGTCGCCATAAAAGCGCGCGCGTTGGGGAACATAATGTCTCTGAACGAGCTAAAGACATTGAAACTTCGCTTCCAAATCGGCTCGTTCACAAACTTCTGCTCCGCCGCTCGATCGGCGACCTTTGCGTGCGTTTTCACGTCTTGCGGATCGTCTCCCCACGAAAAAACGCACTGGCTTCCGGCTTTGAGACAATACTCAAATTCAGCCTCGGTCGGCAACCGAAACTTCGGGGTGAAGTTAAGGTTAAGGGTATCTTTATAAGCTTTTCGAATTCTATCCGTGTTGAGCCAATTGACGTACGCATAAACTTCTTTGCGGTTCAGCCCAACGACGGGATTGTCGAATCCTTGCCAATATCGCGTCTCCCTCCACTCTTTGGTCTCCTTGTCGACGTATTCGAAATCCCAATAGAAACAACGCCAGTCTCTATCGCGTCTAGCCCAACCGTACCAACCGCCGCCGTTGATTTGTGAACTCGAATTCTCGTCGTAGTTGTCGTCCGCGTCGTTCCGCTTGCGAAAGTCGGGAAATCTCTCCCAAACCCAGACTTTGCGATCGTACTTATTTCGGTTGCACTCGGCTTCCAATTTGTCGTACTCATAGAAACTGGCAAACCGATCAAAGTCGGCGACCGTCGTTGGAAAACGATCTATATAGAAAGGACGTTTTATCGCTACGGAATGGAAACGCTCCCTCTTCAAAACGGTGGGAGAGGGTGGCTCAACATCGGCCCATGCGGCAAAGACGCCTTCATGCCCAGGATCGGACCCCATTTTAAAGTCGTCCGGTTCAATACGCACGAATCGATCGTTAAGAGCGTTTTCCCAAAAAGCGTTATACATAACCTATCTCCGTTTGTACACTGAGTGTCTAAAGTCCGGCGATCGCGTCAAACTGCGCCTTGAGCGCCACGTACAAATCGCGATAAATCGGAAACGCGGCGTCGTAACGTTTAGCCGTCTCCGCGTTCGGCTGCAACTCGGAAACGCGCGAAATCGTCGCGTCGCACGCTTCAACGATATTGCCGTACGCGCCGCCGCCGACCGCCGCCAAAAGCGCGACCCCGAACGCAGGACCTTCCTCGGAATTCAACGTCGAAACGTTGCAATTAAAAACGTCCGCCTGAATCTGGCGCCAGAAGGGGCTCTTCGCGCCGCCGCCAGACGCGCGAATCTCGTTCACGGGAACGCCCATCCCGCGGAAGATATCGATCGCCTCGCGCAACGAGTAGCACACCCCTTCCATAATCGCGCGCGCTACGTGACCGCGACCGTGCGCCAGCGTTAGGCCAATAAGGCATCCGCGCGCGTTCGGATCCGCGTGCGGCGTTCGCTCGCCGCTCAAATACGGCAGGAAGAAAAGACCGTCCGCGAGCGTCGGCGTCTGGCGCGCTTCCTCGACCAGCAGGTCGTAGACGTCGCGACCTTCCGCCTTCGCCTGACGATGCAACTCGCCGCACAACGCGTTGCGGAACCACTGCAACGAGCCGGCTGCCGACAGCGTGACGCCCATCATGTGCCAACGTCCACGCACCGCGTGACAGAACGTGTGAACGCGACCCTTCGGATCGACCTTCACCTCGTCGGAATGAACGAACGCAACCCCGCTCGTGCCGAGCGACGTCGAAAGCGCGCCGGGTCGGCATATGCCGTTGCCAATCGCGCCCGCCGCGCAGTCCCCCGCGCCCCCGACCACGAGACAGTCCGTCGTAAGCCCCAACGCGTCCGCAGCCTCTTGCGTCAGTTTGCCCGTTACGTCTTCAGACTCGTAAACGGTCGGCAAT
>CADCOO010000004.1 GCA_902803085.1 uncultured Planctomycetota bacterium | reverse complement strand
CGTTACCAAAGAGAGCGAAGACGCGGTCGAACGGGGGCTCGATTGGCTAGCGCGTCATCAGGCGCCGGACGGAGGTTGGGCGTTCGATCTTACCGAATCAGACGGTTCGGGACGTCCTAGCGTCTGCCAAGGGTGTTCCAATAGCGTGGGAACGTCTGGGGGCGGTCAGTACCGTCAGTCGCTTTTTCCGAATCGGACGTCGGCGACGGCGTTGGCGTTATTGCCGTTTTTGGGCGCGGGGTACACGCACGTTGAGCCGAACAAGTATCAGAAGACGGTGGCGGCTGGTCTGCGTTTTCTTGAGTACAACGCGATAACGAAGCCCGAGGGCGTTGATTTTCGCGCAGGTTTTCTCGGCGACGGCGCCTCCTACGTTCAAGCGCTTGCGACGCTCGCCTGTTGTGAAGCGTATGAAATGACGAAGGATCGCAGACTGTATTCTTTGGCGTCGGGCGGAGTGGATTTTATCGTTCACTCGCAACTTAACGACGGAGGCTGGCGATATTATTCGATAGGGGACGCCGACTTTCACGCGACCGTTTCCGGCGATACTTCCGTTCTTGGCTGGCAGCTCATGGCGCTCAAATCGGGCGTTTCGGCGGGCTTCAGCGTTCCGGCGTCGGTTGCGTATCGCGCTTCGGATTTTCTAGATTCCGTTATGGATCGAGGCGGACGAACGTACCGTTATCAGCCGAACACGAAGGAGCCGAACGCGAAGAGGTGGGGAACGACGGCGGCGGGCGTTTTATCGCGCGAGTATCTTGGCTGGGCGCCCGGCAATCGCGCGCTTGATCTCGGCGCGCAGCAGCTCGCCGAATGGATTGATTCCTCCGACTCGATCTGGCAGAAGGTCAAAAAGGGCGAACGCAAGGGGACGGCGAATAATCTGTCGCTCAACTATTTTCGAGACGGCCGAATGATTTACAATCTCTATCACGCCTACTATGCGTCTCTCGCTCTTCATCATTACGGTGGAAAGTTGTGGTCTGCGCGCTTTCCGAAGATTCGAGATTTGCTCATTGCGACGCAGGCGAGGGGCGGCGCGCTCGCGAATTCGTGCGAATCGGGCAGTTGGCTCTTCTATGATCAGTACATGAACGACGGAGGAAGACTTTTGAACACGTCGCTCGCCATTCTTATATTAGAGACCCCGTATCGATATTTGCCAATGTATCGCGCGCTCGAATAGTTGGCGTTCGGTCTGATTGCGACCCGGTGGGGGAAAGTTTCTTCGATAAATTACGCGCATCTGAGCAAAATGGCTTTGCAAACGAGGCGATTTCTTGTTAAAATAAAAATGCGCTTGAAGAAAGAGACGCGCCCTACTGGATGGCGCTAGCGCGGATTTTGGAATTATTACCTCCGCTGCTCGTCGAGCAGTCCGGGGGGCGTTGACGAGAGGAAGGACAATGACGACGAAGCTTATTCGCTACGCTTGTTTGTTCGCTGTTATTATTGTATTGTGCGCCAAGAGTTCTTTCGGCGACGACGGTAAGTACGCCGTCTTCAATTATTGGAGCGACGGCGTCTACACGTTGCGCCAGGAGTGCCTGGCGACTTCGATGACGACCCACAACGGAAAGGTGGACGAGCGTCAACAGGATCGCAATATGTTGACGTGGAAAATTGAAGTCGTTTCCGAATCTGACGACTCGCAGATTTTCAAGATGACGATCAATCGTCTGGTGATTCGCCTTCAGGATAACGATTCTGAGTTGCTCATCTTCGACAGTTCTAACGATAAATCTCCCGAATTAGCGTTGCTCAATGCCGTTGTGGACGCCGCCAAACAGACTCCGATTAAGGCGATCGTAAAGGACGGCAAAGCGATTCAAATCGAGGGATTCAGCGAAGAATTCTGGAAGAAGGCGCCCGTTCCGAAGAACGATCGCGAAAAGCTCATGCTTACCCAGGCGCAACAGCTCTTTTCCGATTTCAACATATCGCAATTGTTCCAGACGATGACGTATCTTGATTCGCCAGGCGAGGTCGCCGTAGGAGAGAAGTGGAGCACGGAAAGCGTGTTGCCTTTGCCGACCGGCAAAGAGGAAACCCTTAAGTGGGATTGCGAGTTGGCGTCCGTTAAGAAATCGGGCTCGACTACGGCGGCGATCGTACAGGGAAAAGGCAAGGTGGAATTTGAGGTCGACAAGATCTCTGGATTGCTTGTTAATATGGACGGAACCGTTAAATACGACGTGCAGGCCCACTATCCCATGGAGATCGTTCAACGCGTTACGTGTTCTCTTAATCGCGAAATCAAGGACGAAAACGACGAACCTTTGCTGGAAGCCGTTATCGTCCTTCAGAAAAACAACTTGACGATTGACAAACACTGAGTATAATATTGACCATGTTCGACGTCGCGAGCGGCGACGTCGTGGTCGGATAGGGCGCGCGTTAGGGTACGCGCGCCTTTTCATTTGTTCTATTTGGCGAAAGGATATGGAAAAAAATGAGCGACCCGATTCCGATGACGCGAGAAGCGTACAAGCGCTTGAAGGATGAAATCGAAAGACTTGAAAAGGAAGAGTTGCCACCTATTCTAGAGCGACTCGCGGCGGCGCGCGCGGAAGGCGATTTGAGTGAAAACGCGGAATATCATGGCGCGCGCGAAAGTCAGGGGTTGCTCATGGCGAAGATTTCCGACCTCAAAAGTCGAGCGGCGCGCGCGCAAATCGTCGATATGTCGCTAATCAATCACGACGAGATTCGCTTTGGCGCCACGATCGTCGTTAAGCGACTTCGGGACGATAAAACGATTACCTATCAGCTCGTCGGCGCGGGGGACGAAGACTTCGCCGCCGGCAAGATTCTCGTTACGAGTCCCCTTGGAAAGGGTTTTCTCGGGAAAAAGGTCAATGAGATCGCGGAAATTAAGGTTCCGGCGGGTATCAATAAGTATGAAATCCTGGAAGTGAAGTACGACGAGTAATCGTTCCGTTCTTTCCTCGGTAAAAGACGTGTGAAAAAAGACGCCCAACAGCGTAGCGTGGGCGTCTTCTTTTTATTGTGTGGGCGAACTCAAGCGATTAACGAGCTCAAACCTCCCAACCGGGTCGGCTATATTGCTTGAAGTACTTGTCGGCTTCCGGGCAGTTGGTCGCCTTCATGGTTGCGGCGTCGTATTCGAGCTTCTTGCCGCACCGATACGCGAAGCATCCTAGCAGAACGGTTTCCGCTATCTTGCCGGAGTATTCAAATCGACAGGTCGTCGACGTTTCGCTAGCGCCTTTTCCGCGTTTAATCGCGTCGATCCATTCCGCGTGATGACCGAGCGACTTCGGAATCGTTCGCGGCGGCGGCGTGAAGCCTTCGAATTTCGACTTCGGAAGGAGCGCGTGTTCGTCGTAGTTCGAGAAGAGGATTCCGTCGGTTCCGAAGAAGAGAACGCCGGCGCCGAAGCGTTCGAGTTCGAACTCTTTGAGACATTCTGGTCGCGCTTGACCGTCTTGCCAAGAGAGGGTGAGCGGCTCGTCCCCTTCTTTCAAGGGCGCGAAGACGTACTTTGCCGTGAGATCGTAACCGCAGGTCTCGGCGTCGACGGGATTCGGCGACGTCGTTTCGACCGAAATCGGATCCGTCTTATCGAGTCCGAGCGCCCAGTAGGGCAGGTCGAGATAATGGCACGCCATATCGCCCATGGCGCCGTTGCCGAAATCCCAGAAGCTGCGCCAGGTGCCGGGGCACAGACGCGGGTCGTACGGACGCTCGGCGGCGGGACCAAGCCAGAGATCCCAATCGAGATCGGCGGGACATTGAACCGGCTCGGTCGGCTTCGGCGCGGCAATATAGCGATTTTGACACCATACCTTGACGTCGGTTACCTTGCCGATCGCGCCGCTTTGCACGAGTTCAACGACGCGGCGGTAGTTGTCGAGCGCGTGAATTTGCGTGCCCATTTGCGTTACGAGATTCTTTTCCAGCGCCGTTTTGCGCATTTGACGAATCTGATACAGGTCGTGTCCGAGCGGCTTTTCCGAATAGCAGTGGAGACCGCGCTTCATGCCGGCGATCGCGACGACGGCGTGAGTATGGTCCGGCGTCGCGACGACGATTGCGTCGAGTTGATCCCCCATTTCGTCGAGCATAACGCGAAAATCCTGGTATAACTTTGCGTTAGGACGGCGTTCTTTCTCGCGTTCGAGATAGCTCTTATTCACGTCGCAGAGCGCGATTTGATTCTCGCCGGAGCAACCTTCTAGGCTGAAAGCTCCCTGACGCGCTATTCCAACGTGCGCTATGTTAATTTTCGACAAGACGCCCCCCTCTTGACCTATCGACGGCGAAGGAAAGCCGGTCGCTAAGAGAGCGCTGGAGCCGAGACTGAGGGAAGCGAGTTTCAGCGCTTCACGACGCGTATAGTTGCGGTGTGTCATAGATGTCTCCTCACTGGGTGATCTGAATATGGGAACGTTCAAACGCGCGCGCGACTTGCGCAGGCGTCGACTGTCTCATTCTAACGTTTATTATTCCATTTGCAAGGTTGCTAAGGAGGTTGGCGGTCTGACGGCGTGCGAGAAAGACGAGGCGCTCTTTCGCTTATTTCCCGCTCTTTTCCCTTCACCCCCCCTGGATGAAATAGAAAAGAGTCATAAATTATAAGCGAGTCATTGTAGGCTTAGGAGCGATTCGCGCATCGAACGGCGCAAACTAACATAAGAGACCTAGCGGCTGTTCCGAGGAACAGGGAACGCACGAAGGAAAGTCGGAACTTGGTTATGACGAACTATAAACTAACAGAACAAGATCGCGCGTTTATATGCGAAATACTCGGCTACTTGAATTTCTCTTCCGGAAGCGTCGACGTTAAATTGCTGAAGGCGTGGAACGAGCTTTTTCTCTCCTTCGAAGCTAAGGGCGCCGTTGATATTTGGCGCGACGTCTTAGACGCGTTACGTTCTGAATTAGCGCAATTGTCCGACTCAAATCCGGCGTTTCAGAATTCAAAGCGGTGCTACGCGCTGCTCGACGTCATGGAAAAGGCGCTCGAGGAATATCGACTTTTCCACGTCGACACGCTCTTCAATATTAAAAACTCGCTCATTTACAATTCATTCTTCATGGCGAAGCTGTGTTCCGTCGTCGCCAAAATTGACGACGAAAACGGCGGCGACGTCCCCGTGAACTCCGTTCTCGAACATTTGAACGACTATATCGGATATCGACCTATACCCGTCCTGGAGGGCGAGGAAAAACACGAACCCGATCAACACGAGTGGATTGCGCCCGTGCCCCTCTACTACGACGGCGTTGGCGTCGCCCAAGGGATATATAGCGAGGTGGTCGAGCATTGTTTAAAGATCTTGCGCGATACCGACGAATCGCTACTCTTTAGCGCGTCTTTTGACCCTGACAAATTGCGTGAATTAGCCATTGATCCGCGACCGTACGACTTTGATCATCCGGTTCATTTGCGCGTGAACTACGCGTTTGGAACCTGGGACGATCGAGCCGTAGACGACGACGGGTACTTCCGAAGATTCATCGTGCCGCGCTCGAATCTGGATTCCATTATGAAGCGCGTGTGGGATGAAAACGATCCTCAGATGCGGAAAGAGTACGCTTACGAGGCGGGCGCCGTCCTTGCGGGCACGATTCTCATGGCGTCTGGAATTTGCGGCGGGCGCGTTCAGGCGTACGACTCGACCGTCTCGCTTCATGATTTGGCGAACAAGGTCTCTGAGTTCCGCGATAAGTTTTACGAAGTACTGATTACGAAAGTTCCCGACTCGATGAAGGCGCGGCTGACGGACGAGGCGGCGCGACTCTTCCAGCCTTTCGCCGGCGCGCGGCAGGCTCTCAACCGCGAGCTGGCGCGCAAACGCGCCGACCAGCTGCAACGTTTCTCGCTTGCGCGAACCTACGCTCGCATGGGATATTTTAAAGCGGCGCGCCAGCAAGCGGACGTAATCGAGACGCCGTCCGCAAGACTGCTTTCGAGAATTGATTGCCTCATTACGGAAGCGCATTTAAAGACCGACGTCGGAAAGTTGCAAGAGGCGGCGGAATTATTGCCGAAAATTGAGGAAACGCTGCGGCGCGGACTGGCGTGCGGCGCTTTTCCCGATCCGTGGTTCATTTTAGGGTTCGACGCCCAGTTCAGTCTTTATCCGTCCCCGGATTCCGGAGTGCACGACCATCGCATCGACGGACTTATCGATTTGCTCAACGACATTTTCGATCTCTATAGCAGGATTCAAAAAGAAGCGGCGGCGACCGGCAAGGCGGAATTACGCGTCGATTTGTCGGAGCAGATGAGCGCGCTTGCCGGATGGTGGGATCAGTTTGGCAGTACGGAAGTCACGTCGGTTGAAGGGTTCTCGGGACAAGAGGTGTGGGAGTCTGCAGCTAAGGTGTCGACGGCGCTGGCCGCGTGGAGCAAGGCGGGAGGCGCGGTCGGCGACGTTAAGTTCTGGAGCCGACACGTAGAACGGTTCAAGTCCCCGAAGGCGTTCGTGCTTTTGGGCGAGGCGCTGCTCGAGAAAAACGATCTCATTTCTGCCGCTTCTCTGCTGATCTACTGGCTTGATCAGTCGATGACGATTCCGCTTACGGAAGCGGACTATTCCTTTACGACCCTTGCGGAATACTGGATGAGAGAGGTTTGGGCCGATCAGAGTCAGCCGAATCAATCGAACGCTTCGAGACGCGCGTTCGCCGCGGTGGACAATAACTGGACGGCGGAAGAGTACCTCAAGAGATGGAAGCTCGCTAAGAGCTTCCTTGACCGTATTGAAGCGAACGCCGACGAGTATTGGGAAGCGCCGAAAATTGAGCTCGAAAAGGAAAATTTCGACCGCGAACTCGTTTTTAAAACCGACAATCCGCTCTTAGCCGACCTTGGAAGGAGAATCATTCTCGACACGCGGCGCCCAGTCCCAAGCGACGGCGCGCGCCAACGCATTCTCGTTAAATCGTCCTTCCGCGACGCGACCCGCGTGTTTAACGACGCCAACGTGCCGAATCCGGAGGAGTTTGAGAAATTCTACGACGACAATGCGAGCGTTTTCCCAAAATACCTCGATTTCGATTCTTTCCTGGAAATCTTTGCCGCACTTTCGTGCCTCTCGGAAGAGAAGAAAAAAATCTTCATACGCTATCTCGCGCAAAGGAAAAGAGGGAGCGAGGGAGGCGACGACGCTGATGAGAATCGCGACGAGCCGACTTCTCTGTACGAGTGGTCTGAAACGCTAAGACGACTTGGCGCGCCCGATTCTTCTGCCGTTAACGAGACCATAAGAAGAATGTTCACGTCAAGATCGATCGCGCCCAACGCTTCCTTCCAGGTCGCCAATCCCGACGCCGACGTCTTCGACGACGATCCTTTTGCCGACGACCAAGATTCGGAGCGCTCAATCGACGGGTATGAGACCGACGACGGCGACGAAGAAGAAACGATCACTGGCGGCGACGCTATTTTCCGCGCCGCGTATGATCACATGAGTTATCGCGACAGCGCCGACGACGGAAACGAAGGCGAAACTGCGGGAGGAGGCGGCGCAGGGTATGGAGAGCAGTACGACGACGAGAACCAACTTGAATTCGTTAAGGAAACCGATCGAATTGCCGAACGGCTCGCCTTTATCGATACGATTGCGTTGCTTTGGAAGTCTACGGCGGAGAAATCGCCGCTTCTGAACTACTACACGCAAGAGGCGATGACCGACGAGACCCTTAAGGCCGCCAGAATGGCTGTTGAAAGCTGGCTTGATCAGGCGCTTATCTTTGAAAAGAAGCTTTTTAAATTGCTGGATCAGACGGTGCGGTTCCGCATTCCTAAGCCTATCGGGTCGATTGATTCGCTCGTCGAATACGACCAGTTGCGCGGCGCCAAGGAGATTCTACTTGATCGCGTCGAGTGGACTATCGTCGACGTGCAAGACGCGATTGTTTCTTTACGCGCGGCATTGAGAATCGAAGAGGCGGAGAGTTACGAAAAGCCGTGGAAAAGGACGACCCTCCAGGTTATGAGCGCCATCTTTCGACGCGACTCCGCGCGCGTGCGCGCTTTGTGGGACTCGTTGCTTCAGAGCTTTAAAAGCGAAACGTTGCTTTACATACCGACGGGACGCGGCGGCGACGCGCGCGCCATTACCGAAGCGAGAGGATTGCAGCGCATTATTGTCCGACTAATGGAGTACGCGCCCCGTTTAGGGCTCTTCTCGGAAACCCTGCTGCTCATCAGCCGCGTAAAGCAAATGGAGCAGAATCGGCTTTCCGCGCCCGGTTCGATTACGGAGTACGATCGATTCGTCGAGGCGGCGTTGCGCAGTATGACCGAAGCGCTCGCGGAGACTTCGGAGTCCTGGGGCGACGACGATCCGGACGGCGACGTTAAGGACAAGGCGCTCGTCTCCGCTTTGAATCGACTCGTCGACGTCATTCTCAAGCCGTGGCTGGCGCATAGCGGCAGTATTCGCGTTTCGTCCGTTGAAAGTCTTAATTCTGAGCGCGATTGGTCCTTTATTAAGTCCTTTGTCATGACGTACGGCGAGGATCTCTTTACGCAGCAGTTCCTTAATTTCAGGAACTTGCGCGCTATTCTCCACCAAGGCGCGTCCGCTTACTTGACCTCGTTAATTGAGATTAAGCGAAACGAAGAAGAGTTGGAGAACGGCGAAAAGTTAATCGACGATATTGAGGCGGGAAAGATTGACCTAAAGACCGCGTCTTCCGCGCTCGAACTTATTCTCGAGTGCGTCGCGGAGCAATATTCGGAATACGTCGACTACAATAGTTCGACGATTCAGTCGGATCATGGCGCTAAGTTGTATATGTTTCTCGACTTCCTGCGTCTGCTCGCGAAGTACGAGCGCGTTTCGTGGAATTTCAAGCCGTTATACTGGGTGCACGACGCGCTCATTCGCGCGGGACGCATTCGCGCGGCTGAGCTTTGGAGTCGTGAAATACAAACTCAGAGCTCGACGCGCGCTGAAAAGAATCTAGAGGATTTCAATCGCCTCCAAAATCGCTATGGAATGTGGCTCAAGAGCGTCTACGAAAGGCTTTCGGAGCGCTTTGTTCGACCCCTTGAAATCGCTCAAATTTGCGGCATGGTCTTCGACGTTATTTCGGAAGTACGCGCCAAGGGGGAAGACAACGACGTCTTTAAAAAGTTTGACCAGATGGTCGAGCGACTCGCGAAATTGCACAACGGCGCCGGATGGGAATTGCCCGACTGGCTCAACGAGTTGCAGGACGAAGTCGTTTTGGCGCGCGTCGACGCGAAAGAAGAGCGACGACAACGCGAACCGAAAGAGCAATTTTTCGACGCCTTGCCTTTCCCAACGACCCTTATTGGATACGACGAATTCGTTATGCAAATTCAGAAAGCCGCGAAGCAGATGCGCGACTAGCGGCGCGGAAGGGGGCGATTGTCATGGGACGAGCCGAAAAAAAGAACGATATGGAAACGGCGGACGTCAAGGATTTCTCTCCTAATGTCCTCAATCGACGTCTGGAGGAGCAGTATACGGAAATTGCGCAATTGGCCGGAGGGCTTGCGCATGAGGTTAAGAATCCGCTCTCGACGATTCGATTGAACATGGCGCTCCTTAAAGAGGACGTGGAAGATCTCGAGGACACGCCGCAACGCAGACGCGTTCTCGCGAGAATCGCCACCGTGGAACGGGAGACTTTGAGACTTGAAGATTTGCTCAACGAGTTTCTGAATTTCACGCGCGCGCACCGTTTGGAGCTAACCCCTGTTGACGCCAATCAGGAACTCAAGCAAATCGTCTCCTTTTTCCGACCGCAAGCGGAAGCGGAAAAGGTCGAATTGCAAGAGTTCTATTCGAACGATTTGCCGACGATTCGAATCGACAAACGTTCATTCGATCGCGCTATCTTGAATCTATTGCTAAACGCGTTGCAAGCGATTCAAATCAAAAGACTCGACGACGAAGAGGCGAACGGCGGCGCCGAGATTCTTGTTCGAACAAGACCGTGCGGCGGCGAAGTCGCGATCGACCTCATTGATTCCGGCTGCGGAATGCAGGACGACGTCATGCGCAAGATATTTGAGCCCTTCTTCTCGACGAAGCCGGGCGGTTCGGGTCTTGGGTTGCCGACCGTGCGGAAGGTTATCGAGGGACACGGCGGGAGAATCGCTATTCAGAGCGATCTCGGACGAGGCACTCAGTTTACCCTGACTTTCCCCGCGATTCCCTCTTTACTTTCCGACAAGAGGGAAAAGGAACCGAAAGAGACGACGCCGGACGAGACGCCAAAAGACGCAGTAGCGGAAGAAGAAACGCGTTAGGAGAAACTTGTCGGCGTGAGGAGCGCAATGTTCAGACGCCGCAAGTATTCGTCGCGAGGAATCTCTATGCCTCCTAGACTGGCGGTATGGTCGTTGAGAACTTGAAGATCAAAAAGGGAAAACTTCCGACTGGACAAATATTGCAAGAGCGTAAAGAGCGCTATCTTAGACGCGTTGCTCTCGACGCTAAACATCGATTCTCCGTCAAAAAAGCCGTTGATTGCGAGACCATACGCCCCGCCGACTAAGCGGCGCGCCCCCGTTGCAGCGTCGACGCGCCAGCATTCGGCGCTGTGCGCTATGCCAAGGTCGTGCAATTTGCAATACGCCGCGTAAAATTCTTGAGTTATCCACGATCCGGTTTCTAGCCGTCCTTCGGCAGACGCGCACCCGAGCATAACCTCGGGAAACGCTTCGTCGAAAGTTATTTGGAATTTGCCGCTTTTCATAAGGCGTTGCGCGCGACGCGGGATATGGAGCGCGTCGAGTTCAAAAATGGCGCGTGGGGAAGGGGAGTACCATGCGAGCGTTTCGCCGTTCTCGGCAAGGGTCGGCAGATCGGCGTAACCAAGCCCGTTCCAGGACGCCTCTTGCATTTTCTTGGGGAGCGCCTGAAAGATTTGCGTTGTTATTTCTCCTTTGGCAGCGTTGTGGACGATCTTTCTGGTTTCGACAAGCGTGCGTTCTGATAGGTCGGCGAGCGACGAGAGCGCGCGCCTTTCGCTGTCGGGTAGCTGGAACGAATCGTCGTCTGGACGCGTTTGCGTTCGGTTGTGCACTGGAGCGACGTTATGGATCGACGTCGGGTCAAGTTGTTTGAATTCGCAAAAGATCGTCCACGGAAAAACGCCGTGAAGTATGGCGTCGAGAACTGCGAAAGGGTGAAGAACGCCGCCTACTGCGAGCAGACCGCCTTCGGAAAGCGCCGATTCGGGTGGACAGAAGAAATACGACGGGGGCAGGGTGAACGACATGTTTTTGGGCAGGCGCGGCGTAATCGCGTTACGATTAAGGACGCTCGCCATTGCAACCGCGTTGGGCAATGACGAGCGTCGCGTACGTTAGAAGCAGGAACGTCGGAATAAAACCGGGCTATTTTGCTTTCGCAAACGCGTCGCAGAGGAGCGCGCTCGTTTTAACCGCGTTGAAAAAGGAGTCGAGATTGAACTTTTCGTTTGGCGAATGAATTCCGTCGTCGTCAAGTCCGAACCCGATGAGCGTCGCTTCCGCGTTGAGGCGCGTGCGCAGTTTCGCTACGATTGGAATTGAGCCGCCGTCGCGCACGAAAAGCGGCTTGACCCCGTAGACGCGCTCGAGCGTCTCGCTCGCCGCGCCGATGAACTTGCCGTCGAGCGGCGCGACCATGCCGCCGGAACCTTGGTAATAAGTCAACTCCATCGTAATTCCCGGGGGAATCAGCGATTTAATGAACTCTTCCACCTGAACTTTAATCTTATCGGGGTCCATATTAGGCACGGTTCGGAAGGTGAATTTCGCGGACGCCCAGGCGGGAATAATCGTCTTGCCCCCTTCGCCTTGGTAGCCGCTCGTAATGCCGTTGACGTCGAAGGACGGACGACCGCCGCGTCGTTCGAGCGTTGTGTATTCCGGCTCGCCGAATTCCGCGCTAATTCCAATTTGCGCTTTATTCTCTTCGGGATCGTAAGGATTGGCGGCGAACGCTTTTCTTTCGAGGTCGGAGAGCGGCTCGACGTCGTCGTAAAAGCCGGGAACTTGAATCTTACCGTTTTCGTCGATTATCGCGCTGAGAATCTTAGCAAGCGCGATCGCGGGGTTATAGACCGAGCCGCCGTAGATCCCAGAGTGAAGGTCGCGATTAGGACCCTGCAATTTGAGTTCGAAACTCATTACGCCGCGCAGACCGTAAGTTATTGCCGGGAGGTCGGGACCGGCCGCGGACGTGTCGCTCACGAGGAGCGCGTCGCAAGCTAGGAGTTCGCAATTTTCCGGGGAATCGAGGAATTTCGAGAGAGAGTCGCTGCCGACTTCTTCTTCGCCTTCCAGAAGGACCTTAATTTGCAACGGGAAAGGACCGACGGCGTTCAGATACGTCTTCATACCGCTGAGTTGCGCGAACCATTGTCCCTTGTCGTCGTTGGCGCCTCGGCAGTAGACCTTGCCGTCCTGAATCGTCGGTTCAAACGGCTTGGTCTTCCACGCTGCGATCGGGTCTTCCGGCATAACGTCGTAATGTCCGTAAAGCAGAACGGTCGGCGCGCCTGGGATTTTCGCGCTTTCGCCGTACACGAGAGGATTGCCGTCCGTTTCAATGAGCCGCGACGTCATGCCGAGTTTTTCTTTAAGGAACGCGCTCGCCCATTCGGCGGTTTTGATCATGTCGGGCTTATGTTCCGTGACGGCGCTCACGCTTGGGATGCGAAGGACTTCGAACCACTCGTTCAAATATTCGTCCTTATGCTCTTCGATATATTGAAAGACTTTTTCCATGACGACTCCTTAATTGGCACAAAAGAGAACGACGAGCGTAAAACACGCGCGCTCGACGCGACGGAAGACGACTACGGGGACTACTAGCCCGGAGGCCACGCGAAACCGCGTCCGCCGAGAAGATGAAAATGAAGATGCGCCACCGTTTGGCACGCGTTTTCGCCGCAGTTGCTTACCACGCGGTAGCCAGACTCGGCTATTCCAAGTTCGCGCGCCAGCTTCTGAATGACGACGAAAATGTGTCCGATTAGCGACTGGGCGTCTGCCGTTACGTCGTCGAGGGAACGGAGGGACGTCGTCTTCGGGATGACGAGCACGTGAACCGGCGCTTGAGGCGCCACGTCTCGAAACGCCAGGCAGAGGTCGTCTTCATAGACGACGTCCGCCGGAATTTCTTTATCGACGATCTTCTTAAAGATGGTTTTATCCGACATTGCGTCTGTATTCCTAATCTGATGAGAGGGATGGGAACTAGCGTCTCTTACGACGCCAACGTTTGCAGTAGTATACGACGTCGAGCGTGGAATTTCAACGGTCGCTAGCGAAATATCGCGAAAAAATCGCGTACGGTAACGCGCGCGACGCGGATTCATGCGGCGGCGGTCGTTAAAGATTGGCGGCGAGCGCCGCGCGCGCGCGATTCCACGCTTCGGGCGAGCCGGGCGTGAGACGACCGAGAAGGCGGTCGTGCGGCGACGACGTCAGGGAAGACTGAATTGCCGAATTATTCGACATGAAAAGAATTCCAAGCATGGCGACGGCGACGGCGTCAAAAGAGTCTTCGAGGAAACCGTAATCCACTAGCGACCGGGGCGAATGCGGCGGTAGGAGCTGCGACGCGCGATTGAAGAGCAGACCGTTTTGCTTCGCGGCGCCGGTTATAATGAAGTCGTACGAAGCGCCGATTTGTTCCGTATGTTCGCGCAACGACGCGTCGAGGGAGTCGGCGATCCAGTGCGCGGCGGTGCAAAGCGCGTCGAGCGACGACACTTTGCCTGGAAAGCGATTCACCGAATCGAATAAGTCGTTCTCGTTCGGAATTGACGCGAGCGGAGAGTATTTCGAGAAGTTTCGCGACGTTTTGAAGGTCGACGCAAACTCTTGCCAATAGACGAGGAGCTCTTGCGAGCGACGGCCTTGCACGGTCAGTTTGCCTCCTACGTCTAGGAAGGAACGACCTTTGCTAGACTCGCGTGCGAAGAGGTTCAGGAGGGAGCCGCAAGGACTCGTTTCTACCGTAAACGCGCGTCGCCAAGAGTCTTTGTCTTTGACGCCGCAAGGAATATAATGCCAACGCGCCCGTTCGCCGAGATCGACGACGACCTTGTCGCGATCCCCGCCGTTAAGAAGGAGCCAGTAGGGAAGGAGCAAGAAAGGGTTCCCGCTACGCGTTGGCGTCCAATCTTTGGCGTAAAACGAGTCGATTACGTTGAGTCCCGAACGTTCCGCCAAAAGACCGGCGTCGCTGATCGGAAGAAAGGAGAATTGCTTTTCTGAATCGAAAGATTTCAGCCAGAAGCCGGGATCGTTGAGCGCTACCGCGAGAATTTCGGCGCGCGGAATGGCGTCGTCCGATAGGATTTCATTGAGCGCTTCTTCTTGAATCGACGCGATCATGTTGCGCAAAAGAATCGTTTTCGCGAGCGTCGAAGGGGACGTTTGCGGCTTCGACGCGCGTCCCCCGGCAGGTTCGACTACCGGTTGACCTGTCGACGCGTCGACAGGGTGGATTTTCTCGTAATCGAGAGTTAATTCTCGCCGAACTGAGAGGTAGGTCGTCGATATCTCGTCGGGAATATCAAAGGAGACGCTCTTTTGCAGGACGACGGACGCGTTGGGGCGTAGCGCGTCGACTCCAAGCGCCGCGCATTCGAGTTTGCGCGCCGACGACGAGAGGTTTAGCCCGATAAACCATTGGAGTTTCGAGGGCGCTCCGGCCTGATTCTTCCGAAAGAAATGCATTTGACCTCCCTGATAGTTAGTATGAAATATTGCGAACGAGCGCTGGTACATTACAACGCGACGCGCTTGGCAACTCGCGACCATGGCGCGAATTATCGAAGCGCGTCGAGTTACGTGGTGATCGATCGACGAAAGGTCGGTCGACCGCTAAGTCGAGAAACGTTAGTTTTTCGTTGCGTCGTTGAGCATGTCCTTAATTTCGTCGAAGCTCAGTTGCTCGACGTTCGGACGCGCGCGACGTTTACGAGATTTACGCGTTTGCGGACGAACGGCGTATTTATTCACGCCGGTCGACATGAACTCGCGAACGCCGTCGACGAACGCGTCGAAAATGCGTTGGTCGAGGAAGGTCGCGGAACGCGCTTCGGGATGGAACTGCACGCCGAGCGCGAACCAGTCGGACTGAGTCGATTCGATCGCTTCGATAACGCCGTCGGCGGGACAGCGCGCGGTAACGAGGAAGCCGGGGGCAAGGTCGTCGATCGCCATATGGTGCCGACTGTTGACGCGAACGTCGTTTTCGCCGTAGACGGAATCGAGAAGGGAACCCTTTTCAATGATCACGGAATGGCGCAACGACTGCTGAGAAGAGTCGCCGTACGTTTCGCGGTGCGGAAGAGCGTTGGGAAGATCTTCGGGAAGATGAAGGAAGAGCGTGCCGCCTTGAGAGACGTTTAGGAGCTGCATGCCGACGCCGATTCCAAAGACCGGCATACGGCGACTTTCGATTTCAGCGACGAGCGCGCGGTCGAAGTCTTCGCGACGAGGAGACATGAGGCGAACCGATTCGTGAAGACGATAGCCGTCCTTGCGAGGATCGAGATCGGGACCGCCGACGAGGAGGAAAGCGTCAAGGTCGTCGAGCATTTCGGGTACGAGATCGAGTTGATCGACGGGCGGGAGGAGACGCGGAATGGCGCCCGCGCGCACGAGCGCGTCGACATATCCGGATTCTAGAAAATGAAATTCAGAGACGCCGTTGTACGCGGGCTTGTTTTCAACGTTAACGCCAATCCTTGGCTTCCTGACAGTGTTACTCATTACTTGGTTCACTCCGAGAACGTCGAGAACCGTCGGGTCTATAATTACGCGTTTTGCCGATTTTAACGATTCCGAGAATTATATGGGAACCTCTATGACGAAAGGTCGTCCAAAAACCTGGGGTACGTTATGGGTTGAATAAAAACCGGCGAGTAGGCGATCCGCACAAACGCGAGGCTTGCGCGGCGGGGTTACGCCAAACGATTCGCATTCGAGGCGGCGCCAACCGCGACCGCTATGAGCGGCTTGATCGAATTTGAAACGCGAACGCGCGACGATCGCAAGCTCCCTTGGCTGGCTTACGACCGAAAACGACGGCGGCGCGCAAATGCGCGCGAGTCGACGTCTGCCTTCGAGAACGCGACGTTTAGGGGTTGCGATGAAACTTCGAACCGCGCTAAGATCCGAACTGTCGCAAACGCTACGTTCATGGAAGGTTTAAAGGAACGCTTCGAATAAAAGAAGCGCATGGAATGCAAGTACGATGGTTAATTCTAACAAACGAGGAAGTAAAATCAAGTCTGATTTCGACCTTTTTTTTATTTAGGCAAATTGTTATGCCGGATAACTAAATACAACTATTTTCAACACTTCCGTGTTGTGTAGTTGAACTACTTTGCCTAGCTTCACACAGTTTTCGCTTTCTTTGACAAACTGTTTCGCATACGACAAGACGTTTTAGCGATTGGAGACGACTTCCGGATTGATCTGACCTGCGATCCAGCTTTCGAGTTCGTCCCAGTCGACGGGCGGGAGATCGCCGCGTTCGGGTCGGAGCTTTGCCGCGCCTTTAATATAGACGTGGCGAATTTCTTTCGACGTTTTCGTCGTATTCCAATGCAGCAGTATTCGAATGCATTTGCGCAACGAGCCGGGGACGTCGAGTTCATGCTGGCACATAAGCGCGACGTCGAACCAATTGAGTTGGCGCGCGGCGACGGCGGGAAATTCCGCGTTCAGATCGCTCGTCGTCGTGAAGATGGCGCTCGCGACGTCTTCCGGCTTAATGCCGTTAAAACGAATCATGAGCGCGAGGAGTTCGCGCGTGCCGCGCAGAATCGCTTCGGCGGTATTTTCCTCTATTGTCGTTGCGCCGCGCACGCCGCGGCAGACGGGAAAAGGCGTTGGGATTTCTTGTTGGTCTCGATTATCGGAATTTTCGGGCGTGTTCATTTTATTTCTCTCATGCAATATTAGACGACGTCAAACCGTATTACTATTCGCCGGTTGGTTTCGCGTATGGAGTCGACGGGGCTTTTGCGCGGCGGACGACGGCGATCGTTGGGAGCGCGCCTCGTACGCGCGATAATTCTATCTTATGTTGGCGTCGTTTCAAGGTGAAATCTCCCATTTTACGATCGGATAGGACCGTGCCGCGCCGCCCTTGGCGAAAAATGCTATCGGCGTATAATTAGCGGCAAAGCTCGTCGCGACGTCGCACGACGCGTTTATTATTTTTGACGGTTAAGAAAGGTGCGAGATGGTTCTCATTTTCGATATGGACGGCGTGTTAATCAATAGCAACGCCGCTCATTTGGCAAGTTGGCAGAAGATAGCGCAAGAGGACGGACTGGAATTTTCTCCTGAACTTTTCTGGCGCACCTTTGGGATGACGTCGGAATTTATCGTTGCGAATTACTGGCAAAAGTCGGGACTCAACGAGCGTGAAATTCACGAGGTGGTCGATCGTAAAGAGACGGCGTTTCGCGAAATGATTGAAAGCAGAGTCGAACCGATAGAGGGCGCGGTTGAGTTTGTTCGCGATATGGCGGACAAGGGTTGCAAAATGGCGGTCGGGTCGTCGGCGCCGCGCGTTAATGTGGAATTCGCGCTCGAATGGCTCAAGATTAGAGATTATTTTGGCGAGATGGTCGTCGCTGGCAACGAGGTTGGCGAGGGCAAGCCCGCTCCCGATATCTTTCTAAAGTGCGCGGCGAAATTGGGCGCGGCGCCGGAGACGTGCGTTGTGATCGACGATTCGCGGAGCGGCGTCTTAGCGGGGCGGCGCGCCGGAATGTTTACGGTCGGATTCTTTAGCGAGGGGCATAGAGAGGAAGAGTACGAGGAAGCGAACGTCGTCGTAACGTCCTATGCCGAATTGCGAGAAGTTTTGAAGGAGCGTTTCTAGAAGTCGCAGGAGACGCGTGGTAAGCAAAGGACTTCTAGGAATAGCGACGAAAGGAAAGATTATGGCGCGCGAGAACGATAACGTCGAGAATGAGAAGAGACCCGGTATGCGCTACGTCGTGGGTATCGATTTGGGAACGACCAATACGGAGGCGGCGTACTGGCCCCTTAACGACCGAACGGCGTCGCCTACTATTTTGGAGATACCGCAGTTTGTCGAGCAGGCGGTGATTGAAAAGCGAGCGACCTTGCCGTCCGCCCTTTATATAGGCGCGACGGAAGAGAAGGAGAGCGCCGACTGGAGACTGCCGGGCGAGCCGAACGAAAACGGGGCGACAGACGCCAAAGCCGGACCTGAAAAGTCTAAAACTGACAAGAGCGGCGGCAAAGGTAAGCGCGGGTTCTTTAAGAAGCTGTTTGGCGTTGGGGGCGAGAGTCGCGAGTCGGGCGTGACGAACTCGGACGCGCTCTATCTCGTCGGCGAAATCGCCAGTCGACGCGCCGCCGAGCGCCCTGACAAAGTCGTTCTTTCCGCGAAGTCGTGGCTTGCCTATACGAAAGTTGATCGGCATAGTCCGATCCTGCCGAGCGACGCGACCGACGACATGCCTAAAGTTTCGCCGGTAGAGGCGTCGCGTCGCTACTTAGCGAGGATTGTCGAGACCTGGAACGACGCTTTTCCCGACGCCCCGATCTTCGAGCAGCTCGTCGTACTGACCGTCCCCGCTTCCTTCGACGAAAGCGCGCGCGAACTCACGCGCGAAGCGGCGTATGCCGCGGGGATTAATCCGGAGACGATGCTCTTTCTCGAAGAGCCGCAGGCGGCGCTGTACGCATGGCTTGCGCGACAGGGAGACGCGTGGCGCGACAAGCTCAAGGTGGGCGACGTTATTCTCGTATGCGACGTCGGCGGTGGAACGACCGATTTGTCTCTGATTAAAGTGCAGGAAGAAGACGGCGATCTTGCGTTGGAGCGACTTGCAGTCGGCGATCGCCTGCTGCTCGGAGGCGACAATATCGATCTCGCGCTGGCGATGCGCGCGGCGGAGCTCTTTGCGGAAAAGGACGTCGAGTTGAATCCCTGGCAGTCGGGGGCGCTGCAACGACAATGTCGGCGCGCGAAAGAGGAACTTCTAGCCGACGGTTCTAATGAAGACGCGTCGTGCAGAATTACGATTGCCGGGCGCTCGAGCCGATTGGTGGGCGAATCGCTTGCGATCGATTTCCCGTGTCGAGACGCGCTCGATATTACGCTCGACGGGTTCTTTCCGTTCTGCGAGCTTACCGATCGTCCGCAACGCCGATCGCACTTTGGGTTGCGAGAAAAGGGTCTGCCGTACGAGGCGGATCCGGCGATTACCAAGCACGTGGCGGCTTTTTTGGGCGATCGATTGGCGCTCGCGAGCGAATCGGGCGCGCCCACGACCTTTCTCCTTAACGGCGGACTTTTTAAATCGAGCGTCGTTGCGAATCGCATGCAGGAGCAGTTTGCGCGTTGGTTTCCGGAGAAGCTGCCGAAGAATCTCGATCAGAACGCCGACATGGAGAGTTCCGTCGCGCTCGGCGCCGCTTATTATGGCGCTACGAAATTGTCGGGAGGCGTTCGGATTCGCGCCGCGTCCGCGCGATCGTATTACATTGGAATCGAGTCGGCAGGAATGGCTATTCCCGGCGTAGCGCGACCTATGAAGGCGCTATGCGTCGCGCCGACCGGCATGGAGGAGGGGGAGGAATTGGACGTGCCGTCCGAGGCCTTTGAACTCGTCGTCGGCGAACCGGCTAAGTTCAGATTTTTCACGTCGGTCAGTCGACCGCAAGACGAACCGGGCGTCCTGCTGACTTACTACGACGACGAGCGAACGCGCGCGATCAAACGCGACTCCGTCGAACTGGAGGAAACCGACCCGATTGAGACGACTCTCGATTCCTTCGACGACGAGAGCGAGGACGCCGACTCCGCGAAGCCGAGGCAACCGGAATTCGTTATGGTTCGTTTTCATACGAAGATGACGGAGCTCGGCGCCCTTGAAATTTGGTGCGAAGAGGTTGACGGAGAGCGTCGCTGGAAGTTGGAATTTAGCGTGCGCGAGTAGTTCGGTCTGGCGGCGCGCAATTATTTTGCTTTTTAAAAGCGCCGTTACTGAACAAAAAAAACTTTTACGGTATAATGGACGCAGGTAGACGGCGCCGCGCGGTTCGACGGCGGCGCTCTCGAGTGGTTGTTTGAGAAAGGTTCGTTAATATGCGATATGGTTATGTCATCGACGTTATGGCGGTTGACCGACCCGGAATTGTCGCGGGCGTCAGTACGGCGATCGTTAAGTTGCAGGGCAATATTGAATCCTGTAGTCAGACGGTTTTGGACGGATATTTCACGCTCATTATGACGTTTTCAACGCCGGAAGAGCATGACGTCGAGACGCTCAAGAACGCGATTCTTGCCGAACGCGGGCTGGAAGGGTGTCAGGCGATCCTCTTCCCGACGACGGAAATTGACCGTACGAAATTTGAATCGACCGCGAACACGTTCGTTATAACGGCGTTTGGCAAGGACTGCGAGGGGATCGTTTCGCAGTTTACGAGGTACTTGGGCGGGAAGGAGATTAATATAATCGACCTTTACGCCTACATAACTGGGGACGGCGAGTTCATGCTCATTACGCAGGTGGAGGTCGATCCCCAACTCGACCTGAAGAATATTCAGTTCGATCTTGAAGCGCTAGGCGAACAGGTTGGCTTTACCGTGCGTATTCAGCACAACAACGTCTTTGTCGCGACGAATCAGATTCGATTAGATCGATAGCGGAATTGTGGGACGCCAATGAGCGATCAGAAACTCGATTTGGAATCCTTGCCGGAAGCGCAGAGGAAGCAGTTAGAGCGAATGACCGCCGATAAGTTCATTTGCGATCTTATCGGAATTCGGTTGACGAGCGTCGGGAACGGTTCGGCGACCGCGGAATTGACCGTTACCCCCATGCACCTCAACGGGGTCGACATTTGCCAGGGCGGCGCGCTCTTTTCGCTCGCCGACTATGCGCTCGCCGCCGCTTTCAACTATACCGACGAGTCCGTCGTCTCGCTCGACGTCTCAATTTCGTACTGTAAGCCGGCAAAGAGCGGAACTCGACTGGTGGCGGAAGCGAAGGAAACGGTTCGCACAAGGTCGACTACCGTCGGCGAGGTCGTCGTTAAGGATCAGGACGGACGAATTATTTGTCTCGCGCGCGGGCGGGGGTTTGTCATTCAAACTCGATAGCGGAAGAGCGGCGTTGGGCAAGACGGCGATTGGTAATTTAGTGGACGCATACTAGTTATGGCGATTTCGAAACGTGTCGCGCGGGGCGAACGTTCTGGGAGTCGTCGCAAAACCAGGAAAGGGTATTCTCATGGATCCTCAGGTTAAACGCGCGCTCATTAGCGTTAGCGATAAAATGGGTTTGACCGATTTCGCCAAGGGGCTCGTTGCGGCGGGCGTCCAAATTTTCAGCACCGGCGGCACCAAACGTCATTTGGAGACGAACGGCGTGCCCGTAACCGACGTCTCTGATTACACCGGCTTTCCCGAAATGATGAGCGGTCGCCTCAAGACGTTGCATCCAAAGGTTCACGGCGGAATTTTATGCCGTCGCGACGACGAAACCGACATGAAGTCGGCCGCCGATCACGGAATCGAACCGTTCGAACTCGTCGTGGTTAACCTGTATCCCTTCGAAGCGACCATTGCGAAAGAAGGCGTTACCGACGCGGAAGCGATCGAGAATATCGACATTGGCGGACCTACCATGGTGCGCGCCGCCGCGAAAAACCACAAGTTCGTCGGCGTCGTTACCGCGCCAAGTCAGTATGCGCGCGTACTGGAGCAGATTCAAGAGAACGGCGCGCTCACAATGCAGATGAGACGAAGTCTTGCTCGCGACGCCTTTGCGCACACCGCTGGATACGACGCCGCTATCGCTCGTTATTTCGCCGAGCATGACGGACAAGCGACCTTCCAGACGAATTTCTCGACCTCCCTCAAACTCAGCGCCGAACTTCGATACGGCGAGAATCCGCATCAGCGCGCGGCGCTCTACGTCGACCCGAAATTTAAGGGATATTCCGCCGCGAACGCCCGTCAGCTCAACGGCAAGGAGCTCTCCTATAACAATATTCTGGACCTCGACGCCGCGCTCGCTATTTCGCGATCCTTCGATCGACCTGCCGTCGCCGTTCTTAAGCACAATAATCCTTGCGGCGCCGCCGTCGACGACGTTCTCGTCAACGCGTTGCGAAAGGCGATGGACGGCGATCCGCTCAGCGCTTTTGGCTCGATCCTCGGCGTCAATCGCGTCGTCGACGAAGATTGCGCTAATCTGCTCGCTCAACCCGGTCTTTTCGTCGAAGCTATTATCGCGCCTGGATTCGCACCGGAAGCGTTGCAAATTCTAACGACCAAGCCGAAGTGGGCGGCTAACGTGCGTTTGCTGGAATGCGGCGGTGAGAAATTCGAACGCGCGCCGTTGAACTGGGCGGTTCGACCTATCGCGGGCGGCGCGCTCGTTCAAGACGCCGACGTGCTTGCCGATCCAGAAGAAGAGTGGCGAGTCGTTACCGAAAAGGAACCGACGGAAGCGCAAATGCGCGATCTGAAATTCGCTTGGGAAATGGTTCGACACGTCAAGTCGAACGCGATCGTGTTGTGCAAGGACGAAATGCTCGTCGGCGTCGGCGCGGGGCAAATGAGCCGCGTCGATTCCGTGGAAATCTCCGTTAAGAAGTCGGACGGAAGGTGCGAAGGCGCCGTGCTCGCGTCCGACGCGTTCTTCCCATTTGCCGACGGTATTCAAGCGGCGAAGGGCGTCGTCGCCGTCGTTCAGCCGGGCGGCTCGAAGCGCGATCAAGAAGTGATCGACGCCTGCAACGAACTTGGCGTCGCCATGATCTTTACGGGACGTCGGCATTTCAAGCATTAATTCCGGCGTTAAGCGAGCGACGCTCGCAAAGAGGGACGCTTTGGCGAAGAGCGCTGAAGCGTCCCGATTCGGCGTCTGGAACGGCGTATAGTAAGCGGCGCCGCCGCGTTTCGGCGCGCGCGGCGTTGGCATGACAGGAGCTTGTTGGCGCAACTCATGAGCAATTCCAAAATAGCGACCGCCGTCGCGCAGACCGCGCGACTCCTAGAATATCGCGAGGGGCCCTCCTTTGTGACCAAGGAACTCGCCGATATTGCGACTCGCGTCAAGACGCTGGATGCGCCCTTGGCGCTCTTTTCGTACATAGAACTCGACGACAAAGAGCAAGTCGCCGCCTTCGACGACGCGCTTAACTACTGGTTCGGCGACTTTTCAAGAGACGGCGTCTGGATCTTGCGCGAGACCATTCTGACGCATACGAATCCGATTCGAGACGACATGCTTGAGGCGAACTCGCCCGTCGCCGCCGAACTCTTGGCGCTCTCGACTTTATCCGTCGACGCCGCGCGGTTTCTGCGACGCGCGCTCGGCGTCCATTCTCTCGTTCAGCTCAAAAGGTTGTGCGCGGCGGGCGCGCTCGAGCAGACCGGCAATTTCTCTGAAAGCGACGAACGCGATATTATCGAAGAAATTCAGCGTAAAGAGAACGATTCGGCAAAAGGCGACGAAGAATGGCGCGTCGACGAACTCGAGCAGATTGCCCCCATTTTCAACGAACGAACGCCCGCGACCGACGATCCCTCCGCTATCTTTTTCCCAAACGCCGACGCGCTCGCAGACGCTATTATTGACGATTTGGCGGAACCCTTGCGCGCGTCGATGTTTAAAGCCGCGACCGACTTCGTCTCGAAGGACGCTATTAATCTCGCGAGGGATCAGGCGCTCGGCGCTCTTGGAAAAGCGAGGAGATTTTTCACCTCGCCCACAAGTCCAAATTATGCTAAACTACGCCGGGAGGAAGAGGAGCGCAACCGCGCGCAAGCGGAACGGCGCGCCGTTCAAGAGGCGGAGAACATGCGCGAAAACGCCGTGAGTCAGCCGCTCAACGTCGTTAAAGTCGGCCCGATTGCGAGAGGGAGCGAGATTATCGGAGCGCTCGATTTCCTCATTATTACCGATCGTCCCGAGATTGCGTTCGAGCGCGTGCAACGCTCTGAGTTTGTTAAGTCGGTTGACGCGCGGGGAGATCGATGGATAAAGGCGACCCTGGATCCCCAGTTCTTCGAAATGCCGTACAATTCCCGACCGACGCCGACTTGCCAACTAACCTTTTACGCCGTCTCCGAATGGGCGCGCGGCGCTATGGAACTTGCGCTTACTTCAACCAAGGAACATTGGCTAGAATTGCAACGGCGCGCTAAGGAGCGCGGATGGCAATTGACGATCTTTGGACTTTACGACGGCGCAAGGAGGATTACCTCTTCTCAGGTCCGGAGAATATACGACAAACTTGGCGTTGCCGAGCCGCCCGCTGCGTTGCGGCATGGCGATCTGGCGTGGAAGTGGATCGACGACGGCGCGCCCAAACTAATCGAAACGACGGATCTGCGCGCCGATATGCACATGCACACGACGCGATCCGACGGGATAGGTTCGATTGAAGAGATGGTCGACGCCGCGCTTGATTTGGGGCTGAGCTATATAGCGATCACGGATCATTCGCAAAACGTTCCTGGCGTAACAGGCTTGGGCGACGTTGAGTTTTTAAGACTCTGGGAACAGATCGACCGTCAGAACGACGCGTTGAGACGAGAGGGCGAGAACTTTAGAATCCTTAAGGGCGCCGAGGTCGATATTCTCGAAGACGGGGGACTCGATCTCAAGGACGACACGATGCGGCGCGCCGACTGGATCGTCGCTAGTATACACGTTGCGAGGGAGCAGAGCCGCAACATGATCGAGCGTCGATATATGGACGCTTTCAGATCCCCTTACGTCGACGCCATTGCGCACCCGACGGAGAGAGTGATCGGTAAGGAAGCGCCGATGAAGGTCGATTTCGAGTTCCTGTGCGAAAACGCTAAGAAATACGGCAAAGCGCTCGAACTCAACTCGCAGCCGCGACGACTCGATTTGCCGATCGAAGGACTGGCGCTTGCAAAACAATACCGCGTTCCAATCGTCATTTCGACCGACGCGCACGCGCCCGACCAAATCGAATATCTCCGATTTGGCGTCGATCACGCTCGCTGCGCTGGATTAACTCCGAGCGACGTGCTCAACGCCGCGTCCTGGGAGGATTTACTGGAATGGCGAAACGCTAGAATTCGCGCCGCAACGAACGGCGCCGATTAAGCGCTACATAAGTCGATCATGAAACGCAAAGTCTGAACGTCGCGCGCTAGCGAGACGCGTGCGTTTGGGGAAATCTTAATCAAGGGGAATACCGTGAATCAGCTTTTGAGATTGTTGGGACGGCTTTGCGTGCTTGGCGTGGTCGTGATAAGCCCATGGCGTAATTCGTCGTCGGAGCCGGAGGTTTTGCGACTACTGCTCTTCCTCGTGATTGCAAGCGGCGTCCTAGCGCTAGCTTCGCTCTGGACGACCCCGAGACGAGAGCGAAAAGTGAATTCCTATCATTCGCCGATTCTGCTTTCGATTCCAATGGCGCTTGGTATTATGCTATGCGCGTTGCAGGCGAAACCGTTGCCTGACGATTGGCTCAAAATACTCTCCCCGAAAGTCCCGGAATTGCGTCAGGTTCTGTTGCCAGATACCGCCAGCGGCGTGAATTTGGATTCTATTTACGG
>CADCOO010000003.1 GCA_902803085.1 uncultured Planctomycetota bacterium | reverse complement strand
GGCAAGAATGGGAGCCGTTTTTTTTTATTTTTTCACGTTTTTGGCGTTGAAGCGCTGATAGGGGAGACGGAAAACCCGTCTACGATCGAAATAAAACCACTGGCAATCGATAAAGCGAGCCGCTTCGAACGAAAGGACTCTCGTCGTGGGAGTAAAGACCCTTGCCAATTGTTTAAGAGCGCGTTACAATTATGCCCGGGGCCTTTGCCGTAGCTCCAGAGGTTACTCGGAACGCCGCCGCGTATGACAAACGAGCCCTTTTTTAGGCCGCGTAAGCGGCGCATTAAGCGTTTTCAAAGAAGCCTTATACAAATACGCGTTATTCCCATGGACTACTCAATTATCAAATATCCTCGCACCCAACATCTCCAGGGCTCGCGCATTCAGCCGGGCGACGAAGATTTGAGTCAAATTCCCTTTGCCTCCATTCTCGGGCGCGCGATCGTCGTTGAGGAGAAATTCGACGGCGCGAATACTGCGGTTTCTTTCGACGACGCCGGAACGCTGTTACTGCAGAGTCGCGGGCATTATTTACGCGGCGGCGGTCGCGAACGGCATTATGAGCTTTTTAAACGCTGGGGCGCGGCGCAACAGGCGATATTGCACGACGTCTTGGGCGATCGTTACGTTATGTACGGCGAATGGCTGTACGCGAAGCACGCCGTTTTTTACGACGCCTTGCCTCATTATTTCCTCGAGTTCGACGTTTACGATCGTGAAAAGAACGTCTTTCTCGATACCGACCGCCGCCGCGCGTTGCTTGACGGCGCGCCGATCGTTCCCGCAAGAATTCTTGCGCAAGGACGCGTCTTTAAGAGCGCCGACGAAATCATTGAACTCCTCGCCGATTCGACTTCAATCTCGTCCAATAATCGCGTTAATCTCCAAATAGCGTGCGAGCGCGCCGACGTCGAACCCGAGCCCGTTCTCGAAGAAACCGATCCGTCGCGGCAAATGGAAGGGCTCTATATCAAGGTCGAAGAAAACGGCGAAGTCGTCGAACGTATGAAATTCGTGCGTTCTTCCTTCTATCAGGCGGCGGCGAGCAGTAGCGCCGACAGTACCGCGCAATGGCTGGCAAAACCGATCGTTGCGAATCAACTGCGCATACCCTTCGACGCTATTTTCGACTCAACCTTACCGTCAAACGCAACCTTCGATTGAATCGTTTCCAGTTAGACTATGGCAAACTCCGATATTTACGGTCGACTCGCCGCCGCGTATGTGCGAGGTTACGCGATTAGAACAGGACAAACCGCTATTCCTAAACGTTTGCTCGACGCGCCTCTCGACGCGCTTGCCGAGGAAGACGTCGACGCGCTCGTTGGACACGGCGCCGCGCTCAAACTCAAAATGTACCGTTTCAAGCGCGCTCCGGCTACGATGGCGAGAGTTCGATTCGCGCTCGGCGCGCTTTATTCGCTCGCGCCCGAATCGGTATGCGACGTCGGCTCAGGACGCGGCGCCTTCCTTTTTCCATTTCTCAACGCCTTTCCTGCGACGCGCGTCGACGCGTTAGATCTTTTGGATTATCGCGTGGAGACCTTGATGGACGTGCGACGCGGCGGCGTCGAGACCCTTTATCCAAAAGTTGCCGATATCTGCAGCGACGCCTTGCCCGACAAGAGCGTCGACGTCGTTACCGCGCTCGAAGTTCTGGAACATATTCCCGATTACGCCGCCGCAATTGCCGCCGCTACGAGAATTGCGCGACGGAGCGTTCTCGTTACCGTACCGGCGGAGCCCGACGATAATCCCGAGCACATTCACCTCCTCGCCGAAACGGAATTGACCGCCGCCTTCCATGCCGTTGGCGTAACGCGTCTCAATTTCGGCCGCGCAGGGCAAAGTCTAACTCTTGTCGCCAATTTGAATTAACGCGATGAGCGAGAGGAACGGTAGCAACGCTAACGTCAAATGATATAATACCTTAGGACTCCGAATATCAAAGGACGGCGACTCCAATCGCGCTTGGGCGATCGATCGTCCCCAAATCAATTGCGAATGAGTCGCGAAGATTTGATTTCCACAACGTTGCCGAAAGAGGCGCAAAATGACTGAAGCTCATGACGACTTATCCGAGTTAATCGCGCTTTTTCCAGACGAATCGAACGGCTGGACGATCGATTGGAACGGCGTTCAGGAAACGGCGATGCGCGATTACGCGCATAGAATGGCGCAAACGCGACAGAATCCTGAATATCACGCGGAAGGCGACGTCTGGACGCACACGCGACTCGTCTGCGAAGCGCTTGCCGACGATCCCGAGTTTCGCGCGCTTAATCCGCGCAAACGTCAGATTCTCTTTTTCGCCGCGCTTCTGCACGACGTCGGCAAGATATGGCGCTCGACGCTGGATCCCTCGGGCGCGATCGTTTCGCCTGGGCATGCGCGCGCGGGCGCGTCCGACGTTCGCGCGTTCCTGTGGCGCGAACTTGGACTTTGCGGGTCGGGGGATAGAATCGATTTTCGCGAATCGATCTGCGCGCTCGTTCGCGCTCATTCGACGCCGAGTTTTCTCGAAACAGAGCCCGACTGGCGCCGACGGCTCGCGTCGCTTGCGTCCCTTGCGGAGCTCGCGCCGAGCTTTTCGCTCAATATGCTCTTTACGCTGGCGCGCGCCGACGTCAACGGGCGCGTTTCGAAGAGTAAGCGTCGCGCGCTTGAGCGGGTTCAATTCGGCGCCGAATTAGCGCGAGAAGCCGCGCTTTACGACGCGCCGCCGCAATTCTCAAGCGCTCGCGCGCGATTTCTCTATCTCAACGGTCGCGAAATCGATCCGACGCTGCCCGTATACGACGAAACCTGGGGCGAAATCGTTATGCTCGCCGGACTTGCGGGGGTCGGCAAAGACTATTGGATTCGTCAGAATACGCCGGACGCGCGCGTAATCAGTCTCGACGCTCTTCGCGCCGAATTGAACGCGCGCAACGGCGAAAAAGAGGGCGAGGTCGTCGAGCTTGCGATTGAGCGCGCGAAGGACGCGCTACGCAATCAGACGACCTTCGTGTGGAACGCGACGAATCTCACGAGAATCTATCGCGATCGTATTACGTCTCTCGCGCATAACTATAACGCGTCCGTGCGCGTCGTCTATTTGGAAACCGAATGGTCGGAGAATCTCAGACGGAATTCGGCGCGCGACGCCGTCGTACCGCAACACGCGCTTGAAAAGATGCTGTTAAAGTTCGAGCCGCCGACCTTTGTCGAGGCGGAACGCGTTGAATGGCGGGAGAATTGAGAAGGCGTCGCGTCTGTCAAACGTTGTAAAGAGTCCGTAACGTCGAAAGGCCCAACTGAAGGGCAACCGCCCGCCGGAGACAATCGTCGTTTCCAGCGGGCGGTTATTGCGCGTAAAGACTGAAGCGCGGGTTAATGCCGTTTTCGCGCGAAGCTACGCGGTCGTTTGAAAAGATAGCCTTTGTAAAACGCCCCTTACTTTTTCCTCGTCGTGCAGCGATCAACCAGGTAGACGATCGAGCTATACGGAACCCCGCCGTTCGTCGCGAGCCCGATCTCGCACGTGCGGCTCGTTGAATAGCCCGCGACGACGCCCGATTTTTTGAGTTGCGGCGATAGTTTGCGCAATGCGTAAGCGTTTACTTCCGGGCGCGTAAAGCCCTTGTCGCCGGCGAAACCGCAACATCCGACTTCTTCCGGGAGGAGGACGTTCGTCGAGCAGCGTTGGGCGAGCTTAACGAGGAGTTGCGTAAGCTGCATTTTGCGCGTCGTGCAGGTGGCGTGCACGGCGATCGGCTCGTCTACCGGATGGAAATCCAGACGATCGACGAGGAAGGTTTCGATCAGTTCGACCGGCTCATAAAGCTTGAGACGCTCGATTTTGTGCTTCATGCGATAGAGACAGGGAGACTGATCGCATAGAATCGGGTATTCGCCGCCGTTTGAGGCGAGCCAGAGCGCGTCTTCGAGCTCTTTTGTCTTCTGATCCGCGATCTTCGGCATGCCCTTGCTTTCC
>CADCOO010000002.1 GCA_902803085.1 uncultured Planctomycetota bacterium | reverse complement strand
CGATCGACGAGGGGTTGTAGCTCAATTGGTTAGAGTCCCGGACTGTCGATCCGGTGGTTGCGGGTTCGAGTCCCGTCAACCTCGTTGATATTTTGAAATTTGCATGCGCCTTTGCGGCGCAAGCCGAGTGGGGTTGTAGCTCAATTGGTTAGAGTCCCGGACTGTCGATCCGGTGGTTGCGGGTTCGAGTCCCGTCAACCTCGCTTTTTAAACCGCCAGCATATCGTTGGCGGTTTTTTTGTTTCTTGCTTGGCTCCGGCGACAACTTTCGTCGATCGTTTTCTTTCAAGTCGCGAAATACTTGAAAGGAGGCGGTCGACGTAGTATAATATCGTCGCCGCCTGCGAAGCGCGGCTAATGAACGGTCGAAAAGCTCCTCCCTTTTCCAAGATTCGCGCTTGCGCGGGTCGCTCGTCTAAAAGCTAAGCGGCGCGATTGACTCGCGAACGGGTCGCATCGAACGTCTCGCGATCATTTTGGTCGCCGCTCAAAACGCATAAAGGAAAATATAGAATGACAACGAAGAAAAAACCGCTGCCGTCGTCTCTTGAACGCGCGCGCATGGCGGCGCGACTCATCCTGGACAATAAGGGGGAAGACGTCGTTATTTTGGATCTGCGCCAGGTAACGCAGTCCTTTGACTTTTTTGTGATCGGTTCCGGCGCGAGTCGTCGTCAGTTGCACTCGATCAGCGACGAAATCGACGATCTTTACGAGAAGGAACTCGGCGACGTACGACGCAGCGTGTCAGGGTATGAAGAAAGCCGCTGGGTCGTTCTCGACTACGGCGACGTCGTCGTTCATCTCTTTGAGCCTGAAACTCGCGAATTCTACGCGCTCGAGGATCTCTGGGGCAAGGGAACGATCGTACCGATTGAGCCGACTGCTGAAGAGAAAGCGTCGTCGGACGTCAAATCGAGCCAAGTTGAAGCGAGCGAATCTGAGGAGAGCGCGTCATGAATATTCAAAGTATGATCGCCGAACGATTCGGCGCCGCGCTCACGGCGATGGGCGTGGAACCGGCCGAGTATCTCGATATGATTCGTCCGAGCCAAGATCCGAAATTCGGCGATTTTCAAGCGAATTTTGCCATGCCGCTCGGTAAGAAGCTCGGCAAGGCGCCGCGCGACGTCGCGGCGGACGTCGTCGAGCGACTTGAATACGCCGACTTCCTTGAGACTCCCGAAATTGCCGGTCCCGGCTTTATTAATCTTCGCGTCAAAACCGACTGGCTCGCCAGACTTACTCAGTCGGAGAGCGCAGACGATCGTCTCGGGGTCGAAGAGGTGACGAAGCCTCGTCGTTACGTGCTCGATTATTCCGCGCCGAACGTAGCCAAACCATTGCACGTCGGGCACATTCGTTCGACGATGATAGGCAACGCGCTCGCGCACATTTTGAAGTTCCTCGGTCACCGGGTCGTTTCTGACAATCATCTTGGCGACTGGGGCACGCAGTTCGGAATGATAATCTACGGCTATCGTAATTTTCTGGACGAAGTTGCGTATAAGGAAAAGCCGGTTGAAGAACTCGCGCGACTTTATCGCCTCGTGCGCCAACTCGTCGATTACTACGCGGCGAAAGGTCAGGAGAGTAAGTTAAGCGACGCGGTCGTCGAGGCGTCGAACCGACTTGACGCGCAGAAGGCCGTTTGCGCCGACGCTCAAGCGCGCGACGCCGCCGAAAAGACGAAAGAATCGAAAGACGCGCTCAAGAAAGCCAATAAAGAGCGCGAGCGCTTGAGCAAGGCGCTCGAGTCCGCGCGTGAGCAGTACGACGGCGCGCGTAGTAAGATCGACGGCGTTGAAAAGGATCCGGAAGTCTTCGCGCTTGCCAAGGGACGCGAATCGATCGGTCAAGACGTCCTTAACGAAACGTCGAAACTGCACCATGGGAACGACGCCAATTGCTCGCTTTGGCGCCAGTTCATTCCGCAGTGCATGAAGGACGTGGAACGCATCTATTGGGCGCTCAACGTTAAGTTCGACGTTCAGCTCGGCGAGAGCTTCTACAACGATCGCCTTCCCGGACTCGTCGAACGTCTGAAGAAGCAAGGCGTCGCGCGCGAGACGGAAGGGGCGATCGGTCTCTTTCTGCCGAACCAAGAGATTCCCATGCTCATCCAGAAGAGCGACGGCGCATATCTCTACGCGACGACCGATTTGGCGACGTTAGAATATCGACGCGACACGTTCCAGCCGGACGCGATTCTCTACGTCGTCGACTTCCGTCAGAGTCTGCATTTTGAGCAGCTTTTTGAAGCGGCGAAGTACCTCGACATGGGAAACGTCGAGCTCAAGCATGTGAAATTCGGAACCGTGCTGGGAGAGGACGGCAAACCGTTTAAGACCCGCGCGGGGAAGGCGGTCGAGCTTCGTTCCCTCATTGTGGAAGCGCGCGAACGAGCGTACGAAATCGTTTCGGCAAACGACGCGGCGCGTCCAGAAAGCGAACGTTTTACCGAGGAAGAAAAGATCGAAACGGCGCGTCGCGTCGGCGTTGGCGCTCTTGTCTACGCGGACTTGTCGCAGAATCGCGAGAGCGACTATGTCTTCAGTTATGAGAAGATGCTCGCGATGAACGGCAATACGGCGACGTATATGCAATACGCGTACGCGCGCGTGCGTTCGATCTTCGCGAAAGGCGGAATCGACGTCGACGCGCTACGACGCGAATTTGCCGACGGGACGCGCGTCTTGACGCTCGACGAGCCGGAAGAGCGCGCGTTGGCGTTTGAGCTCGTTAAGTTCCAGAACGCGCTTGAAAACGTCGTGCGCGACTACCGTCCGAATTTCCTCACGGCGTACTTGTATGAGCTTGCCAATAAGTATTCCTCGTTCTTCGAGAAATGTCCCGTACTGAAAGCGGAGGACGAGACGGTTCGCATGAATCGCCTGTTGCTTTGCGACCTTACGGCGCGCACAATCGCTAAGGGGCTTGAATTGCTCGGTATTCAAACGGTGGAAAGAATGTAATCGCTTAACGTTGCGCCGCGCGTTTCTCATCGAGACGCGCGGCGTAATCGGTAATTATACGCAGTCTATAAGGAGTTAACGCAAATGAAACGCTTTTTGATTCTGTTGGCGATCGGCGCGAGCGTGGTCGCGTCCTACGCGGCGAGCGCCGCCTCGTTCGCGCAAGAGCCCGTCGCCGTCGAACCGACGATCGACGCCGGTTTCGCTTGGTACGACGCGACTCAATGGCCCGTTGAAAACAAATGTTGGACCGACGTCGATCGCTATTTCGCGCGACTGCCTGGCCGCGCGCACGGTAAGGTTACCGACGCCGTCTGGGGCAATTCGCAGCATTCTGCGGGCGAGGTCGTGCGATTCCGTACGAACGCGACGACTCTGAAGGTTCGATATAAGCTCTATAGCGGCAACGTCGCCATGGCGCATATGCCGGCGACGGGCGTTTCCGGCCTCGACCTCTATGCTTTCGACGAAGAGAGCAAAACCTGGCGTTGGGTCGCCATAACGCAACCGCGTAAGCAAGAGGAAGAAAAGGAGTGGATTAGCGGTATCGAAGAGAAGACGCGCGATTATATGTGCTATCTGCCCCTTTATAACGGAGTCGAAACGCTCTCGATCGGCGTTCCAGAAGGCGCCGAATTCACCGCGCTTTCGCCGCGTTCCGATAAGCCGATCGTTTATTACGGCACGTCGATTGCGCACGGAGGATGCGCTTCCCGACCTGGCAACGCGTTCACCGCAATGATTGGGCGACGTCTGGATATCCCGGTTGTGAACCTCGGTTTTTCCGGGTCCGCTAAAATGGAGATCGCCATTGCCGAACTTCTCGCCGAACTCGACGCTGAAATCTACGTGCTCGACGCTTCCCCCAATATGACCGCGCAGATGATTGCCGAACGCGCGTTGCCCTTTATTAAGAAGCTTCGCGAGTCGCGTCCGACGACCCCGATCTTACTCGTCGAAGATCGATGGTACGGAAACTCCTGGATTCTGCCGTCTCGCAATAAGACGAACGCCGACAATCATCGCGAACTGCAAAAGGTTTTCGACACGCTCAAGGACGAGGACCCGAACCTTTACTATCTGAGCGCTGAAAATCTCCTCGGCGAAGATCTCGATCGCGACGCCACCGTCGATTGCTCGCACCCGAACGATCTCGGTATGTATCGTCAAGCGAACGCGCTCGAAGCGGTTCTGCGACCGATTCTTGAAAAACTCCGCGCGGAAGAAGCGAAATAAACCGTTTTCGTACGCGAACAAATAATTTTCTCCGCACGTTTCCCCATAATCCCAAAGTATGGGGAAGCGACGCGGGTTACTACGGAAAGGTCTTTGAAATGAAATTCATCGGATATGTTAGCGCGCTACTCCTTGCCCTCGGCGCGACCTTTTGCAGTCAATCGAACGCGTCGGCGGAAGAGCCCGCCGGACTCAAAGTAATGTCCTTCAATATGCGTCTGGCTACCACCGCCGACGGAGAGAATCAATGGGACAATCGCAAGGAAACTTTTGTCGACGTCGTTAAGGAAAGCGACCCCGATCTCCTTGGCGTTCAAGAAGCGCTTTGGGTGCAGATGGAGTATCTCGACACGGCGCTCGAAGGTTATAAATGGATTGGAATCGGTCGCGACGACGGAAAAAAAGCGGGCGAGTTCATGGCGATTTTCTACAAGACGGACGCGGTAGAACTCCTCGATTCCGGAACCTTCTGGATCAGTAAGACGCCGGAGAAGCCTGGCAAGGGCTGGGACGCCGCGTGCAATCGAACGGTAACGTGGGGCAAATTCCGTTGCAAAACGACCGGCAAGGAATTCGTCTACGCGAACACGCACCTGGATCACGTCGGCGTAATCGCGCGTAAAGAAGGCGCGAAGCTGGTTCTTCGTCGTCAATATGAATTGACGAATAAGGGCGAGCTTCCGTTCTTTATTTCGGGCGACTTCAACGTGAGCAAAGATTCCGAAGCGTACAAGACGATCACCGCCGGTCTGGACGATATTCCGGGCCTAATCGATACGAACTATGCGGCGAAAGTTAGCGAACACGCCCAAGAATACACTTTCCACAACTGGAATAAGGTTCCCGCCGACAAGGGTTCGATCATCGACTTCATCTTCGTGAACGACAAGGTCGACGTTGAAAAGTTTAAGATCAACCCGATCGTGCATTCCGACGGCAAAATGGCGAGCGACCACGTTTCCGTCGTCGCGACCCTTACGTTCAAATAAAACAAGGTTTTGAACCTTCTTTTCCCCCAATTTTTTCCTAGGCGTTGAATAAAGGCGTTTGGCGCGTTCTTCAACGCCTTCTTTTTTAGGAGCGCGCGACAAGTGGATATTAGCGAATCGAATTTAGCGGTCCTGGCTTTCATTATAGGCGCGTTTCTCGCCGCCGTTGCGAATTACCTTGCGGACAGATGGGGCTGGACGCCTCGCTATCGATCGCCGTGGCGTCGGTTTCCGCGCGATAATTCGTCGACGCGTTATCCTCAGCGCGCGTTCTACGATTACCTGCCGATTATAGGCTGGCTAACGCTCGCAAGATTCTCATTCGTTCGTTCCAGTAAGGCAACGCGCGTCGCCGGCGACTATTCTGCGATTTCTGGCTGGGAGTCGCGCTTCTTCTGGGTTCGAGGATTTCTCGTCGAGCTCCTTTTTGCCCTTCTGATCGCTTTTCGTTGCCTTTATTGGCGAGAAACGTATAACCTTCCCGTTTGGTACGTCGAGACGGCTTTTTTCTGGTTCCTTCTCGTCGCGGCGCTGATCGACTTGGACGACTACATTATTCCCGACGTCGTTACGATTACCGCGACGCTCGTTGCGCTTGCCGTTGCGTGCGTTGCGTCCCAGTGCGTCTTGCTTGAGCCGACGTTCTTCCCGTACGACAAATTTTCCACGAGAGTCGAACACTCCTTTACGCTCTGGACGTCGACGCTAGCCTACAAGCGATTCGGCGCGTCGCCGTCTTTTGCGTCGCAAGCGTTCATTCTTCCTCTCGTTGCGATCTGGACCTTCTGGTGCTTCGCGCTTTTGGATCGTCGATTTTATCCACGACTCGGATTACGTCGCGCGTTCGCGCTTTTCTTTCGTCGTCTCTTTTGCTCGCGCCTGACGCTTTACGTCGCCGTTATTTGGGCGTTAGGACTCGCCGCGCTCTTGACGATCGGCCGTTTTCCGCTCCCGTTCCCCACGTCCCTCGATTCGCTTGCGCTCGCGTTTATAGGGCTTTTTTTCGGCGTTCTCTTGATTTGGATCGTACGTATTGTCGGCGGAATGGCGCTTGGCAAGGAGGCGATGGGGTTTGGCGACGTAATTCTCGGCGGCGTGATCGGCGCGTTTCTTGGCTGGCAGGGCGTGTTGGTCGTTTTCTTTTTGGCGCCCTTTTTTGGGCTCGTTTTTGGGATAATTCGACGTGGTTTCCAGGCGGAACGCGAGATCCCGTACGGACCCTTTTTGGCGTTGGCGTCGGCGGCGTACTTAATTTGGCGCGAAAAGTTCGCCGAAGTCCTGCGTCCTCTCTTTCACGATCTTGCGTTATTAGCTGTCCTCGGTTTTGGCGGACTTATTCTCTTTATCGTTTTGCTCGCGCTCATTCGAATTGTTAAAGAGATTCGCTATAGAAACGAACGATAGTTCGTATTAGCTCTTTGACCCCGCCTTTTATTGAAATTGATCTGTTTTTTCGATCAAAAATAGGTTAGTATAAGGCGGGATTGTTTCCCAAGAGCGTTGGGACGCTGGATTGTCCCGATGAAAACGACGACAGTGGACGGAAGTCGCCAGAAGAGCTAAAGGATTAGCGCACATGTTTTGGTTACTCGATAAAAAGAGCGCAAACTCGATTGCGAGAGCGGCGCTCGCGCTGGCTATTGCGAGCGCGACGTGCGTCGGCTGTCGCAACGCGCCTTTTTATCGCATGACGAGCAAGGCGTCGCAAAGTCTGCCCCTTAGTCGAGCTGGAATAGCAGCGTACGAACGCGGCGATCTAAATCTGGCCGAAGAGAAATTCGAAGAAGCGCTCAAACTCAACGATTCCGATGTGGAAACGAACCGCTATTACGGCGAGACGCTCTGGCGGCAGGGTAAGCGGCGCAAGGCGATGGAAATCCTAACGAGCGCGGCTGGCAAAAACGGGGCGATCGACGCCGAGTCGTCCCTCTATCGATCTCTGGGCGAAAAAGCGCTTGAACTCGACGATCCCGACCAGGCGCTCGCATGGTCGAATAAAATTATTGATCTCACGCCGAAAAGCGTCGTCGGTTGGGAATTGCGCGGCAAGGCGTTTAGAAGACAGGGACGTTTGCGCGAAGCGCTCCTTGATTTTCAACGCGCGGCGCATTTTTCGTCCGACGACCGCGGGCTCCTGCGCGAAATAGCGACGTTGCAGAACGAACTTGGCGATTACGATTCCGCGTTGGCGACGTGGCAGTGTCTTGAACGCCTCTATCCAACGAATAAAGAGCCCGCTGAGGTCTTTGCGGGAATTGGTTCCGCGTACGCCGGGCTGGGTTTGCTCACCGAGGCGGACGAAGCGTTTCAGATTGCGGCGCGCTATGAACCAAACGAACCTGCGTACCAACTTCACCTGGCGCAAACGGCGCTGGCGCGCGGCGATTACACGCGCGCAAACGCGCTCTATAACGGCGCGATGGCTATGGCGGCGAACGACGACGAACGACGTATGCTTGGCGACGCATATCAACGCCGCGTCGAGGAACTAGCGCGTCGATCCGGCGGCTATTCAAGGCTACGGTAACCGTAAGATCGATCCATTTGTAGAGACGCGACGTCTGCGCCAAAAGACGTCGCGCTTTTTTATACTCTTTTTTCATTATTCCCTTGAAAAGAGCGCTTGTCTCTGATTTAATAGTGCGAAGAGCGCGACGTCCTTTGCGTCGCGGTTAATGTGCGGCGCGCGGTTGTAATAAACCTGCGGCGTTACGAATTCGAACAACATCCTTATAAGGTGAAATCATGAGTCGAACGATCTTGAGATTTACGCTAGTCGTTGCGGCGTTGACCGCGCTAAGCGCGACGATCGTCGCCGAACTCGGCGCGAAAGAGCCCGAATGGCAGAAGATTGTCATTACTACGAAATTCCGAAGCGAAGGCGCCGATTTCGGCGATTTCAATAACGACGGCGTTATGGACGTCGTTAGCGGGCACGTCTGGTACGAAGGACCGGATTTCAAAATTGAACATAAATTCATGGCGGGGGAAGACAACACCGACCCCGAGGGCTATACCAACTCTTTCGTCAATTTCACCGACGACGTGAACGGCGACGGCTGGACCGATATTATCATCTGTCCGCACCCCGGTCTTGACGGCTTCTGGTATGAGAATCCGCAGGGTAAGTCGGACGGTCTCTGGAAGGAGCTCCCCTCGACGATCGAGCTCGGCAACGAGTCTCAGGCGTGGACGGACGTGAACGGCGACGGTAAGAAGGAGCTGATCTTTAATCGCAACGGGTGGTACGGCGTCGCGTTTCCCAAGGCGGATTCCGAGTGGGACTTTGTTAAAGTATCGCCGGAAGACGCGAAGTATCAGCGTTATTTCCATGGCAACGGCTATGGCGATCTGAACGGCGACGGTCGCGTCGATCTCCTCGAGATGGACGGTTGGTGGGAACAGCCGGAAGACTTCAACGCCACGCCCTGGAAATTCCATGAATTCAAGTTCGCCGACGCCGCCTCGAATATTCTCGTCGCCGACTTTAACGGCGACGGTCTCAACGACGTCTTTACCGCGTGGCATTGTCACCTCTACGGACTCGTCTGCTGGCTCCAGAAACGTTCCGACGACGGCAAGATCGATTTTGAGCCCGTCTGGCTCATTCCAACGGAACCCGGAGACGATTTCTTCCCGAAAGTTAGCCAGTTGCACTCGATGGCGCTCGGCGACTTCAACGGCGACGGTATCGTCGACGTCGTTACTGGCAAGCGCTGGTGGGCGCACGGTTCGAAAGGGGACGTTGATCCTATGGCGACGCCTTACCTGATTTGGTGGGAAACGAAACGCGACGAAGCCGGCGGCGTCTCCTTTGTTCCGCACGTAATCGACGACGATTCAGGCGTCGGAACGCAGGTCGTCGCGCGCGATATTAACGGCGACGCCGTGCCGGACGTTCTTGTCGGGAATAAGAAAGGCTGCTTCCTTTTCCTGAGCAAATAACGAATTTCATTTAGCTAGCTTGCGATAGAGGCGCGGCGCCGAGTTTTCCGCGCGCGTCTCTTCCAAGTCGCGTCATACTAACACAAGCACAGGTTTAATATGTCAAGTATTCTTTTTGCCGCGCAGGAGGCGACGACGAATTCGATCGGCAGCTCCGCCGATATTGTCGTTTTCTTCCTATTCTTGGCGGCGGTTATTTTTGTCGCTTTCGGTATGAGCCGCGGTTCCGGCGAAGACAGCGAATCCTACTTCCTCGCCGGTCGCGGATTGAAATGGTGGCTTATCGGTTTTTCGCTCATCGCGGCGAATATCTCGGCGGAGCAGTTCGTCGGCATGTCGGGGAACGGCGCAAACTATATCGGATTGGCGGTCGCAAGTTACGAATGGATCGCGGCGCTTTCGCTAGTAATTGTGGCGTTCTTCTTTCTGCCGCGCTTCTTGAAAGCCGGTATCTACACGATTCCTCAATATCTTGAGACGCGTTACAACAAAGCGGCGCGCACGATCATGTCGATCCTCATGATGATCATGCTCGTCGCCGTAAATATCACGGT
>CADCOO010000001.1 GCA_902803085.1 uncultured Planctomycetota bacterium | reverse complement strand
TTGTACGCTGACCAATCACGTTTCGTTTTTTGTCGCATTTGAACGTCCTTTTATGGTGGGTGGGAGTTGTTCACTGTACGTATATACCGCTCCTTTCGAAAAAGTCTTTCACTAAAATCCGCTTTTCGTCGACTTTTCGACGAGATTTATTCAACAACGCCCCTACTCATTCAAAAAGGAAAGCGCGCCGGGTAAAAAGGAAAAAACCCCGGCGCGCCCCCGTGGGGAAAGTCGCGAATAAGACGGTCGACGCTTTGCGACGTCGAGTTGTGTGCGATTAATCCAAAACGATCGGCAGTTTCATCTTCTGACCTTGTCGGATAATCGTTAATTCGATCGTTTCGCCGGGCGCGTGTTCTTCGACGGCGGTAATGAAGTCTTCGCCGCTCTCGATCGGCTGTCCGTTGACCTCGTTAATGACGTCGAAGCCTTCTCGCGGATTACGGAAGGAGCGCGCTTCGTACTGCATGCCGTTTACGTTGCGTCGCGTAATGACGAGCTTGCCGCCGCGCAGGCCGGCTCGATCGGCGGCGCCCCCTTCGTCGATGAGTCTCGGAATCAGACCGCCTTCCGTTTCCGTTACTTCGACGACGCCCGCGTTGCCGCGCACGACCTCGCCCTTTTCAAGCAGAATCGAGACGATTCGATTGATCGTATTGATCGGCACGGCGAACCCGACGCCAGAATTCTCGCCGACTCGGCTGGCAATCGCCGTGTTCATGCCGATCATTCGCGCTTTCGTATCGAAGAGCGCGCCGCCGGAGTTGCCCGGATTGATCGCCGCGTCGACCTGAATAACGCCCTTGATCTGGCGGAATTGGCGAGGACTAGTAATCGAGCGATTCAAGTTGCTAACGATTCCTTTCGTCATTGTGCGCTCCAATCCGAACGGATTGCCGATCGCGTAGACCGTCTGGCCGACGAGTAGTCTTGACGAGTCGCCGAATTCGACGGGGAAGAGTTCGTCCGGGGTCGCGTCAATCTTAACGAGCGCGACGTCGGTATTGGGATCGACGCCGATCGGTTTTGCGGCGTAGGTCTCGCCGTTAAAGAGAGTGACGTCAATTTTGGAGGCGTTCTCGACGACGTGGAAGTTAGTGAGCACGACGCCGTCTTTACTGAGTACGACGCCGCTGCCGCACCCTTCCGCCGTCTGTTCGAAGAAGAGGTTCGTGTGCGTTTCTACGGTCGAGACGTTGACAATACTCTTATTGCGCAACGCGTAGAGCTGAACGGCGACCTGCTCCTCCGGAGTGAGCTCGGCGAGTCGTTCTGCGAGGTCGTCATGCGCGACGCGTGTCGTTAGCTCTGTCGGCAGGGGGCTCGCGGCAACCGGCGCGACTTGCTGCGCGGGCGGCGCGAGAGAGGGCGCCGCCGTGCGTCCGGCGTTTTGGGCGTAGACGCCGTCGAGCATGAAGATTTGTGCGGCGAGAAGTAGAGCCGCGCCGACGCTTGCGGCGCACAAATATTTCAGTGGTGTTTTACGCATTGTTTTCTTTCCTTATCGATAGATCGATTCTCAATTCGAACGGCGACGATTGAAACGTTTTTGCCGACGCTCCTTATTAATACGCAAAAAGAGCGCCAGATCAACCGGAGAAAAAGCTGAAAGAGCTCTTTTTTCTCAAAAAAGTTTCGAACCTTCGTCGGATTGAGACGTCGTTATTTTTTTCCTATCTTGACGCGTCTTTTCAATTCCGCTACTATCTTGCGGCGATTGACGGCGTACGATCGCGCCGCATTTGGACGCTAGGAAGGAAACGTTGCATTATGCATGTGATTTTATTTGAGGACTCGCGAGTCGCGGATTTGTACCCGATTACAATCGGGCGCGCCGCTTTTTCGATTAGCGTCGGTTCGTTGCGACTGCTGAACCTCGCGCGCGAGCTTGGAGGCGCGCTTGAACTTGTCGTGCGTCCTCATCTGCGCGGGATTCTCGCCGAAGACGCCGCGTATGCGTGGCGGCCTGCGGACGGCGAACGTCGCGGTCCCATTCTCTTACTGAACGCGCGCATTGCGCCGCACGCGAACCTTATAGAAAGTTGCCGCGCGTTGCTCGCGCGCGAGTACGAGCGCGGCGCCGCCGTCTATTACGGCGATTCGCTCGTCGCCGCCGTGTTGCAATCTGCGGAATATCTCCCGCATCAGGTAATTGGACCCGCGCAATTGCAGGGTATTCTGCAAGATTTAACGCTCCCGCCGATCGACGCGCCCAGTCCGATAAAGTTGCTGGAACGTCCGTCCGACGCGATACGTCTCCACTTGCAATATATAGGGGCTAATCTCGAATATCGCCTGGCGACTTCGGACTACGTCGAAATTAAAGACGGCCTCTTCGTTCCGCGCGAGGCGGAGAATCGTCCCAGAATCGGCGAATATTTCTCGTGCGATTCCAGTAAGGGTCCCATTATTCTGAGCGAGAACGTCGACATTGGTCCGTTCTGTTTCATTCGCGGTCCCGTGTACGTCGGCGCCAATAGTAAAGTGATCGAACATGCGGCGATTAAGGATTCCGTTGCGATCAGCTCGACTTGCAAGATAGGGGGCGAGGTGGAAGCGACGACGATCGAACCCTTCTCGAATAAGCAGCATCATGGTTTTTTGGGGCACAGCTATCTCGGAAGCTGGGTCAATCTTGGCGCAGGGACGTGCAATAGCGATCTTAAGAACTCGTACAACGAAGTGTGGCAGGAGACGCCTTCGGGCCGATATGCTTCGCACATGCAGTTTTTAGGCTGCGTTATTGGCGATTACTCGAAGACGGCGATCAATACGAGCATATTTACAGGCAAGACGATCGGCGCGTGCAGCATGGCGTACGGGTTTGTAACGACGGCGGCGCCGAGCTTCGTGAATTACGCGCGTTCGTTCGGTCAGATTACGGAACTTTCGGTCGAGCTCATGACGCTTGTTCAGGAGCGCATGTTTGCCCGCCGCAATAAGCGTCAGCGTCCGTGCGACGTCAAGCTGATCGAGGACATGTACGAACTAACGCGGGACGAGCGTCGTATGGCGAGCGAGCCGCTTGCGCTCTAGCGCCGACTTTTCTCGCGACGTCGCCCTTGTCAGTCGCGGCGGAAAAGATTATAGTATTCGTTCCCAGCGCGTCGACGATTTTGGGTCGCGCGCGTAGTTTAAGCGTAAGAAAAATCGGTGAAGCCCGTGAATTTAGATAAATTAGCAAGTCAACCCTGTTACTGGTTGCGCGACGGCGCGCGCGATTCCGACGTCGTCGTTTCTTCAACTATTCGCCTGTCGCGCAATCTCGACGGCTTTTCTTTCGTCGGACACGCGACGACGTCCGATTTATCGAGCGTCGTTCAAAGGGTCGTCGCCGCCGTTCCGGTCGCGTTTCCTGGGAACGACGTCGCGATCGTGGATCCAGACGAACTCTTGCCGGAAGAGGCGTCGCTTTTCGTGGAACGCAAGCACGCCAGTCGCGAGTTCATGGCAGAGAATCGTCCTCGCGCGTTGCTTGTGCGCCAGAACGAAGAATTCAGCGTTATGGTCAACGACGAAGATCACGTTCGGCTCGTGTCGACGAGCGGCGGGTTTGCGCTGCGCGAGACGTGGTCGCGCCTCAACGACGTCGACGACGCGCTCGAAAAGAATCTTGATTATTCTTTCGACGAGACGTTCGGCTACTTAACGGCGTGTCCTTCGAACGTCGGCACGGGTCTGCGCGCGAGCGTAACGGTTCATATTCCCGGGCTAATAGAAACGAATCACGCGCGTAAAGTCATGCGTAGTCTTGAGAAATTGAATCTTATGGCGCGCGGCTGCTTTGGAGACGGGGTCGACAATCTTGGCGATCTCTTTCAGATTAGCAATCAGGCGACGCTTGGCACGTCGGAAGACGAGATAATTGAAATGTTGCGCGGGGTAGTCGCGAGCGTAATCGGTTACGAGCGTAAGGCGCGCGAAGAGATATTAGCGAAGGATCGAGTCGGTTTGGACGATCGCTGTTCGCGTTCGTTGGGCGCGCTTTCTCTTGCGAGAGAAATGTCGTTGGCGGAGGCGATGACGCATCTTTCGAATCTTCGGTTCGGCGCGCGAGTCGGCTTGATTCTCGACGTTCCCTTGCGTTTGATCGACGAGCTCATGGTCGCGGTGCAGCCGTCTCATTTGAACAAGCTTATGGAGGCGGAGAAATTGGATTCGCCAATGATGGAAGAGGACGAGCTCCGCGCGCTCTATTTGCGTCGGAAATTAGCGGCGTAGCGTTTTGAGCCGCGTTCTTTATAACGAGCGAAAGCCGTTTTTCGAGCGTCGCCGGAGTAGGCGTCGCCGAAAAACGGCTTTTTTTCGCTTGACAAGCGTCGTCAGACTAGAACGACAAGAACTTGACTTTTAGACGAGCTCGCTTGGCGAGTTCCACCAAACATAGTCTGAAGTAGAACACGCGCCTTCCGACCTCTTTCTTCATGGCGAATTTATACGCCGCGTAAAGCATTTTCTCCGGAACGAGGCCCTTCTGGACCTTGTCGACGACGTCGTCGATAAACGTCGCTTGCGCGGCGGTCGTCGCGCGCAGTTCAGCTTTCAACTTGTCCGCGTCTAACATTCCGGAACCAGCGCGCGCCGCGTCGAGCGCGAACGCGCCGAACGCGAGCGTTGCGACTGCGCGCGCGATGAACGAGCGTCTTCCTATCCTGTTCATTTTTGGCGTCCTTGCGTCTGAGTATATCATTGACGATTCCATTACCGCGATTCCGTTCGCGACGTCGCGCGGTAAACAACGCTCCTTCTTGCTACGATCAAATTGCTGCTCGCGTTCGGAAAAAGTTACAGCCGTTCCGTCCCCGATAAAAGTTCCGGTTCCGACCGCGCCTCGCTTTTGACCGCGTCGAAGGATCTTTTTTACGTTAAGACTGCGCCCCGAGGGGACACAGCCTCTTTTAGTATCGTCTAAACCTTGCGAAAACTTCAGTTGGACAGGAAAAACTTGTCTCGCGCGCCACGAACCGTTACGCATATGGATCTCGACGTTCCGGATCGTAGTATTTACCCTGATACGAATCGCGCGCGCGCAACGCTTTATCAACCGCGTTCCGACCGGCGTGCTTAATCGCCGTCCAACTTGGCGCGACGAGATATTCGTCGCCAACCTCGCCCGCCACGCGTTCTACGACCGTTTCCGGCGAGAGGCGCTCGAGGAAGTCGACGACCAGGTCCGCGTACTCTTCCAGCGTCGGCAGCGCGACCTCGCCTGCGCGCCAAAGGCGCTCCAAACGCGTTCCTTTAACGACGTAGAGATGGTGAATTTTAATCGAATGGAGACCGAGCGTTCCCAGGCGGCGCGCCGTCGTTCGAACGTCCTCGCGCGTTTCGCCGGGGAGACCGAGAATAACGTGCGCGCCGACCTGGAGATTACGCGCGCGCGCGCGCATCGTCGCGTCGACGAACTGACCGTAATCGTGCCCGCGACCGAGCCAGTTTAGCGTGCGGTCGTGCGAGGATTGCAACCCGAGTTCGAGCGTCGTCCACGTCTCGCGCGCAAGCGTCGCGAGCAGATCGAGAACGGGGTCTGGACAAGCGTCTGGGCGCGTGCCGATCGCAATGCCGACGATTTCCGGACGGCGCAACGCGGAGCGATAAACGCGTTCGAGAACGTCGACCGGGGCGTGCGTGTTCGTCGACGGCTGGAAGTACGCGATAAACTGTTTCGCGTCGAAACGACGTTGCAGGCGCGTTATGCCGTCGGCGATCTGATCGTCGATCTCAACCAGACCGATCTGTCGACTGGGGCTAAAGCTAGCCGCGTCGCAGAAGACGCACCCGCCGCGACCGACCGTTCCGTCGATATTGGGGCACGAGAAATGCGCGTCGACGCTAATCTTGCGCACCGTTCCTCCGAATTCGCGCCGCATATAGGCGCTCAACGCGTAATAGCGAGCGGGCGGATCGAAAACGTTCGGTTGCGCGACGGGCGCCGAATCTTGATCGTTCGCCATGACGAGTTCAGCTCCCGATTACGCCGTTTCCGGCATAAAGGTCGGAACGACAATTCCCTCGTTCGGGGTCGCGTCCCCGAGCGCTTGAGCGACGTGCGTTTCGGTATTGCGCCCGCCGAACGCGTACATTTGGAGACGCAACGTCGGCGCTTTCGTCGGGACGAGAACGATCGGCGACCATTCGCCCGCGTAACGGTTTAGTTCGCGCGCGATAAGCGCGATCGCGCTTTCCTCGTCGATCGCGACGCCGGGTCCGACCATATTGCATCCTGGGTCGCGCACGGAGCACATAACGCCGCGAATCGCGCCGTTCGCGTCGTCGACGAGCAGGCTCGTTCCCCAAATGCCCTGCGCGTTTTCAATGAAGAATTTAAAGTCTTTCGCGCGGTCGATACCGCAGAGTCGACGTTCGAGTTCGACGATAGCGGGGACGTCGCTTTCAAGCGCGTCGCGCAACGTGGCGCCGGCTGGCGTCGAAAGTTCGAATCCTTCGGCAGGAACTTTGATCTGCATGTCTTGATACATCGCGGTCGGTATGAATCCGGCGCGATTGTAGAGTGAGAAAGAGTCGAGATTCATAGCGCTGGAGACGAGTCGAAGCGTTTGATTGCGTCCCTTGGCGATTTCAACGATCGCGCCCAGCAGCTTCGACGACACGCTCTGACCGAAATAATCCGGCGCGACCGTCATGAGGCCGAGCGAGACGTGCGTCGGGCGCGGATGATAGAAGCACGAGCCGGCGAGGCGCCCGCTCTCGACGTCCTCCGCGACGAGGCAACATTCCGGGTCGAGCGCGTCGTACACGCGCGAATAGATCGTCGCCGCTTCCACAGACGGTACGACGGCGTCGAAACCGCGATTCTTTTTGTACCACACGTTGAGCGAGTCGCGAATGAGGACGGCGACGGCGTCGTTATCGTCGGTTCGTTTCTGACGAATTATGATTTTAGACGGCATGTGCAATCTCCAGAATAGATTTTCTCGAATATGTTGGCGGGGCAATAAGAAGTCGACGAACGTTATAGCCTAATAATTCCGTACGCCCAGAGCGCGAACGCGACCGGCGCCGCGAGGAGCAGCGAGTCGAAAATATCCAAAAAGCCTCCGAAGCCCGGAACGTTGCGACCGGAATCTTTCCGCGAGACGTCGCGCTTAATCAGCGATTCCGCAAGATCGCCGAGCGCGCCCGCCGCGCCAACGGCGATACCGTAGATTACGATTCCAAGCGCCGACGTCGTCGACGCCGCGCCCGATTCTAGCGGAAACAGAAACTTCACCGATAGCGCCGCCGTCGCTATGGCAAAGATCATCCCGCCGATAATTCCTTCGATCGTCTTACCGGGACTCAGACTCGGCGCCATCTTGTGGCGCCCGAAAATGCGACCGACCGTGTACGCGCCGACGTCGCACATCTTCGCCACGAATATCATTGAGAGGAGCGCCATGAGACCAAACGCCGTGCGCAACATAATAATGAAGGAACCGAGCGCCCCTATATAGATAATGGCAAAGACCGCTCCGCTCAAATTAATGAGGTGCCCGCCGGGACTGCGAAAACGTAGCATTTCGCCAATGAACGCGATAAAAACGCCCGCCGCGATCGCGAGCAGAATATGCAGGCTCGCCAGCGCCGCGATTCGCCATTCGTGCGTCTCGGAAAGCGTCGACGATTCCGCAGATTCCGAGGCCGCGTCCGAAGGCGCGTCGGACTCGACCGAAGCCGTTGCCGCCGCGTTCGTGCGTTGAAGACCGCTCGTCAGTTCGCTCAACGTCGTGCCGTTCAGACAGGAGCCCCAGCACAATAGTATCGCGCCGAATATTCCAACAAAGATCGTCGAACGTCTCGGATAGACCCCGCCGGCGTTGAGAAGCGCGAGAATTTCCTTACATAAAAAGAAAACGCAGACGAGGAAAAATGGCGTCAGCAACATTCCGGGCGCCGAGCATTTCATATCGAGCCAGCATAGCGTCAGCAAGAACGCTACGAGCGGAATCCCAATTAGTAATCGCCATCGCAACATATTAACCCAGCCTTTCTTCTCGTGACGCGCGCAGTCGGCGCTTTGCGCGGTTGGTCGGTCGACGCGTCTCGCGCAATTGAACGCGCCGATTTGATTATAACACGTTTCAACCCGTCGCGCTAGCAAAAGACGCTTTTTTTTAGAAACTGTCCCGAACCCCCTCGGCCAAAACCGACGACTTCTTGAATAGAAAGGAGAAAATATAAAGAAAAAAGGCAAAATAGGGAAAATGGGAGTTGAAAAACGGCGCGTTTGATGGTATCATGGTAATACGATAGGCGCCGTTTTAAGAAAACGACGCGCTATATGTGTGGTCTCGCGCGCGTCGTATCGCAACCCGTAGTTGCGTGCGCGCCCTTGGTATGGAGTTTGCAATGATCGCCCCTCAAATACTCGATATGTTAAAGCGCAAAGATCTCGTCAACCTTGCTACGGCGATGAACGCGTCCGGTTGCGCAAGAATGAGTAAAGCGGAGTTAATCGAGTTGGTCCGCACTCGCTCGGCGTCGAGCGGCGGCGAGTCGCCGTCTCCCGATTTGACGACGCCAGGCTCGAATGCGACCGTCGTTCCAGAAGCGGCAGTAGGGGACGACGTCGCTAAAAAACCGCGCGGACGTCGTGGGCGTAAGAGCGCGACGAACGAACCGGCGAAGTCCGAGGCGTCCGATTCGCCGATTACGACCGCCGAGCAGGATAAGCCGACGGTAATCGAGCCCGAGAAGAAACCTCGCGCTCGTCGAGGACGCAAAAGCGCGGCGACTGAGCCGACGACGGCCGACGTTCCCGTCGCCGCTCCGACCGCCGTAGTCGAGACCGCCGTCGCGGAGCAGGAGAAACCTGCTGAAAATGCGACCGAGCCGAAACCTCGCGGTCGTCGAGGGCGCAAGAGCGCGACCGCCGAACCGGCGACGCCCGAGGCGCCCGCCGTTCCGAGCGTCGCGGTCGAGCCGGAGAAACCCGTTGAAGTCGCGCCCGAACCGAAGCCGCGCGGCCGTCGGGGGCGCAAGAGCGCGCCCGCCGAACCGGCGACGCCCGAGGCGCCCGCCGTTCCAAGCGTTGCGGTCGAGCCGGAGAAACCCGTTGAAATCGCGCCCGAACCGAAGCCGCGCGGTCGTCGAGGGCGCAAGAGCGCGACGAGCGAGGCGACGACGCCCGACGTTTCAGCCGACGTCGTCGAGCAGGAGAAGCCTGCGGCGTCAGAGCCCGTCAAGAAACGACGCGGGCGCAAGAGCGCTCACGATTCGTCGACCCCGCTTTTTGACGTGATAACGTCCGCGACCGATTTGCCGCCCGCCGAGAGCCAAGAGTCGACCCCGTCCGCAAAACCGAAACGCGGACGACCGAGACGCGAGCCGGAAGGCGTTCAACCCGAGGCGCCGACTGTCGAAAACGTAGCGCCGACTCCGGAGGTTGCCGAAGCGCCGTCGAAAAAACGCGGCAGAAAACCGCGCGTTAAAGAGGCGGATTCCGTTGCGAAAGAGTCTGACTCCTCCGCGCCCCCCCAAACGCGGCAAAATGACGAGCCGACCGTTTCAACTCCTACTGCGACTTCCGTAGCGGAACCTGCGACTCCCGAGCCCGTCGAGCCGACTAAGAAAGCGCGTCGTCCTTATACGCGCCGTAAAAAGACGGAAGAAAAGCCCGAAGTTGCGTCGACCCCAGACGTTGCGGCGGACGTAACGACTGAACCGGCCGACGGCGCGACGTCGATCCCGACGGCAATCGACGCGCCGGTCGCGACGTCGAACGAGTCGTCAAATGAACAAGAGCCGCCGAAACGGCGACGCGGTCGGCGCGCTAAGAACTCCGACTCCGACGCCGACTCGACGAGCGGCGAACAGAGCGCGGACCCGAAACAACGGCGCGGACGACGGACGACGCTCGAAGAAGGGCAAGGTGAAACCGAACCGCGCGCGGCGCGTCCCGCGTCCGGGTCGTCTCTCGACGTCAAAACGGACGATCTCGCGAAGTCGGAGATTGAAGAGACGTCGGAAAAAACGCGTCGTCAGCCGGTTATGCCGCAACGCGAGAAGACGGACCGCATTGTCCTAATCGTGTGCGATCCCCACTGGTTGCGCGCGTGCTGGGAGACGAGCGACGCGCTCCTTGAGCGCGTGCGCGCCGCTATGGGACGACATTGGCACACCGCCGATCCCATCTTGCGCGTCTATCGCGTCGAGCGCGAAACGAACGGTTCCACGATTCGACGCGAGATGGTCGCCGACGTCGTCGTTCAGCTCGAACTCAATAACTGGTACGTGCAAGTCGACGATCCTCCGCAGCATTTCATGGTAGAACTAGGCTACCGCGCGCGCGACGGGCAGTTCTTTACTCTCGTTTCCAGCAATATCGTAACGACTCCGCAACGCTACATTCACGACGCGTTCAGTCGCCCGGTCTTCAATCCCGTTTCGCCGGGGTTCGATCCGAACCCGTACCGGA